>DAIDHF010000057.1 GCA_027452005.1 Acidimicrobiales bacterium | reverse complement strand
TGGGATATCATCAGTCAAAATGGGGCTACTCGGGACAAGCCGAGGTCCTTGAGATCGCCTCTAAGTTTGCACAACACAGGATCCCGGTAAGCGTGATGCACTTAGATCTTGACTACATGGACGGCTATCGGGTCTTTAGCGTAGACAAGTCCAAGTTCCCAGACTTTGAGGGAATGACGGCAAAACTCAACGAGAACAATATTAAGACGGTGACCATAATCGACTGCGGGGTAAAGGTCGACAAGAACTTCGACGTGTTCACCCAAGGAACCCAAGACGACGTGTTCTGCAAGCTCCCCACGGGAAAGCCGGCAACAGGACTTGTCTGGCCTGGAGAGTGCGTGTTTCCGGATTTCTCCAGCTCCCGGGTGAGAAAGTGGTGGGCAAAGTACTACAAGAGGCTCGTTGACCTGGGAGTCGCGGGGATCTGGCACGACATGAACGAGCCTACCTCCTTGGCACTTTGGGGCGATAGGAGTCTTGCGGGTAGTACCCTCCACGAACCCGAGGGTGCTACAACAGATCACCACGAAATACACAACCGGTATGCCAACTTTGAGAACCAGGCGGCTTTCGAGGCAATGTCAACTATGCGCCCTGACCGGCGACCTTTTATATTGACCAGGTCCGGTTGGGCCGGGGTCCACAGACACGCCTGGCACTGGACGGCTGACGTGGATACCTCTTGGGAGGCTCTAGCTCAGCAGATCCCGACCCTGTTGGGTCTAGGTCTGAGCGGGGTATCATACTCGGGATCTGACATTGGGGGGTTTTCTGCTAACCCCAGTCCAGAGCTGTACGTGAGATGGCTTGAGATGGCCTCGTTCACGCCGTTCTTTAGGACGCACTCATCTATTTCCACCAAGAACAGAGAGCCCTGGACGTTTCCTGAAGACACTCTTGAGATCATTCGCGATGTGGTGACCTTTAGATACCGGCTTATCCCCTATCTCTACAGCCTGGCCTTTGAGGCTTCTAAATCTGGGGCTCCCTTGATGAGGCCGATCTGGTGGAACGACCTGGCCAATCAAGACCTCTGGAGAGTAGACGACGCGTTTTTACTCGGAGACAACATTCTCGTGGCTCCTATACTAAAAGCTGGCCAGACAAGTCGAATGGTCTTAGCTCCCCGGGGATACTGGTACGAGTTTTTCAAGGAACTCTCCAGCCCGTCGAGTTCATTCGCCCAGGCCGCAATGGTCGGGTCGCGACCTCTTGGACTTTACGGAGAACTCGGCGAGACGCCGGTACTAGTCAGGGCGGGGTCAATTATTCCTCTGGCCAAGAACCCTACAAATGACATGGACATGGGAGAGATTGAGTTGCACGTGTTCCCAGATGAAACCGGTCGAGCCAATGGTTGGTTTTACACCGATTTAGGAGATGGATACGGTGAAGGACTCATTCGACGCTTTGAGTTCGAGATGGGCGACGACACTGGCAGCCAGGCCCCTTCAGCCAAGTTGTCCTTTGAGACCAAGGGGGGCTACAAGCCACAGTCTTCACAGTTGTACTTGGTTGTCCACGGTGCCCACCTGGACTCTCTCAGGTGTAATGAGGCCGTGATTAGTTGTATGAATCAACCATCACAGTTCCGTTTAGCCTAGGCAACAGAGCGTCCACGCCAGTTCCGGCCAAGGAGCCTGTAAAGTTATCTAGGCGTCTACTCTCCCAGGGACTCGGGCTTGAACAAACTTGAGCAGGGTGTCATAGAAGGTCTGCATGTCAAGGGGCTTGGTTAGATAGGCCTTCGCTCCCCGGTCAATGCAACGTCTAATGGAGATATCTGAGGCATCGGCACTGATCATGATAACCGGGATATCTTGAGTATCTCGGTCTTTCTTGAGGGCTACTAACACCTCCTCACCCGATATGTCTGGCAGATGCAAATCCAAGAAGATTAAATCCGGTCGGTAGTCCTTGGCTATTTTTATCCCCTTGCTCCCGTGGCCGGCCGTGATGAGATCTACGCCCGATACCCTGTCTAAGAACCGCTTAAGTACGGCTATGTTGGCCGGGTTGTCTTCAACGTACAATACGGTTCCCTGGAACTTACCATCGCCTTCGTCAAGGACAATAGGAGATGGGCTGGTATCATTTGATACGGCCGAAGACAGTGGGGGGTCGGCAACTGCCAGATCAACCCAAAACGTAGACCCATCTCCCACCCGGCTATCAAAGCTCAACTCCCCCTCCATGGCTTCGATGAGCTTCTTGCATAGTGACAGACCAATCCCGGAGCCCTCTACATTAGATTTTTCAGCCCCGAGTCGCTCAAAGGGGGCAAACACCGACCCGAACTTGTCAGCCGGAATCCCGTTCCCGGTGTCGATTACGGAGATCCGAGCAGTCTGTTCCGAGACCGAGGTTGCCCGAATTCTAACCGTTCCACCTTCTCGGTTGTACTTGATTGCGTTGGAGGCCAGATTCAAGATCACCTGGCGCAGGCGTTGAATGTCGGCCATAACCCACCCTTGGCACTCTTCGTCGACCGAGATCGAGATAGAACGTTCCGAGGCTAGTGGGGTCATCAAGGCCACGATGTCCCGGGCCATCTCTCCAACGTCTACGGGTTCTAGGGTGACGTCCATCCGGCCAGCCTCAATTCTGGCGATGTCCAAGATCTCGTTTATTAGTTGCAAGAGGTGGCGACCGGCCTTGAGGATATGCTGAACGTTCTCGCGCTGTTCTTCATTTAACTCGTCGTCGGCTTCCAATAGTTGTCCAAACCCCAAGATGGCATTCATTGGAGTGCGAAGCTCGTGGTTCATCCGGGAGATAAAGTCTGATTTTGACTGGTTGGCCTGTTGGGCGGCTTGTCTTTCTTGCTCCATCTTTTTCATCTGGCGCTCCATGATGGTCATCATGCCAGTTGACTTGGAAGCCTTGGGTAGCTTCTTCATGTGCTGGGTGGCTACGGTTGCAACCCACCGCAGGGCCTCGGCCCGGGCCTCTAGGTCGTTATCACGCCCAACCACCCCTGAGCGGGACTTTCTCTCGTACATCGAGGCCACTTCTCGGAGCTCTGCCGGGAGTCGCTCAAACTCAAACCACCCCCTCTTGGCCTTGTCTAAAATGGTTAGGGCCTCTTTAGCACCTTGAACCAGACCGTAGACCTTGAGGGCCTCCCACTTCTTGTTAGAGGCCTTTAGGCGCCTAGCCTTTCGCTCGTGGTCCTCAATAAACTTGAACACGAGTGGTTCAAACTCAACTGGGATTGAACTCGGCCTGTCCCCCCGGCGAATTGAGCGAACGGCCACTAAACCTCCTTGGTGGGCACTTGACCACGTACAATCATTCTCTTACCACCATACCACCTTGGCGGAGAATAAAAGTACTAGTGGACCGCTATCCGTCCCTTATCGACCAGGTCAAAAAAGATCCCGAGAAGCTCTGGATCAAACTTGGCCGCCGTGTCAGACCTCATCTCCTCGAGCACCTGGTCTAGATCTAGTGCCTTTCGCCAGGGCCGATCATGGGTCATCGAGTCAAAACTGTCTGCAATAGCCACGATCCGGGCAACCTTGGGGATCTGTTGCCCGCGTAGCCCGTCAGGGTACCCCTGCCCGTCGAATCGCTCATGGTGACTCCGAGCAATAATGGCCGCGACTTCAAGGATCGGATCAGCCGATCCTGAAAGCATCTCCTGGCCGATCGCGCAGTGCTGCTCGACTGTTCTCATCTCAGGGTCATCTAGCTTGGTTGGCTTGAGCAAGATGGACTCGGAAACCCCAATCTTACCAAGGTCATGAAGAGGGGCGCCTTTGCGGATAAAATCGACCTCTTGAGCGGAAAATCCACTGGACGCGGCCAAGATACCAGATAGTTGGCCTACCCGCCTGGTGTGTTCCTTGGTGTCGTCATCTCGATACTCAGCAGCCAGGGCGAGCTTATCTAGGACCTGTACCCTGGTAACATCGACCTGGGTGGTCTTGAGCCCCACCAGGTCTTCTAGTTGGCTATTTGCAATGGCTAAGTCCTTGGTCAACTGCCTGGTTCTCAGGAGGTTGTTTGTGCGAAGGACCACCTCGACCGGGTCAAAGGGCTTGGTCAGAAAGTCGTTTGCTCCAACGGCCAAGGCCCTCTTTTTGGTGTCCGGGGACGGGTCGGCGGTGAGGACTAAAATCGGGAGGGTCTGGAGTACGTCAGACTCGGCACGGACCTCCTTCATAAAGCCAAACCCATCAATTTCAGGCATCATGAGGTCTAAGAGGACAATGTCGGGCTCTTGGTGGCGAACCATTGAAAGTCCGTCTTTGGGCTTGGTGGTCGAGGTGATCTGGGTAAAGCCGGCTTTACCCAGTAGTCGCTCTAGAAGGGTTACGTTAGCCGGCTCGTCGTCGACTATAAGTATTTGAGACGTCAATATCGCTTCACTCATTTTCAGTTCCTTGCGCTATAGCTGAGTCCCAAACCGATAGGCAACCGAACCGGATGTCGAGTACCAATCTAGCCAAACTTCTAGTCTAGACCGGGGTCTCTCAATCCGCCCCACCTGCTGGTCCTGTTTGCCCAATATACTAGGCCAAAACTGACCGGGATTTTCACATTTTGATGACTTTTTTCTAATTTGCTAAAGCGAGTAACCTATACCCGGAGTGACCTGGTCTGATACCAAGCCATTTGGAAATTCTCCTTATCGCCAACTTCGAGTGCCTAGGCTCGTAACCTTGACGGATCAACGTAGAACCCCTTCAAGCTCTAAACCCCGACTCAGAATTTGGTCTTATGGCCTCGAAGTAGATAACTGCAGTTGCCAGACTTGGAGGGGAACTCGTGTCGGAAACATCTATAACGAGTTCGTAAACTCCAGCCTTCGCTACTCCAGAAATCTTTCCATCCGCATTTAGAGTTAACCCGCTTGATGTAAATCCATCGATACCTGACCAGACATAGTTACCGTTTCCCCCCGCTGCTGATAGTTGGGCACTGTAAGATGTTCCCGCAATTCCCATCTTGATCGAATACGTTGTGATTTGCACAGGTTCAACCGACGGAGGGATCTTGGAAGGCTCCCGGACACTGAGCGCGACTGGACTTGAGATCGATATTGAGATTAGCCCGTACCCAGAGTAATTGGCCGTCAGCTCGCTGAGACCCGTAGCAAATTCTGTTGAAACAAACGAAGCTTTCCCGTCAACCAACGGCTCTACTGCCAGCCCTTGGCTTCCATTGTAAAAAGTAACCCATCCGGCCGGAGAATCTATTCCGGGCACCGACACTTTCGCTATCAAGGTAACTGGTTGTCCGACATTCGCCACCGAAGGGGTAGCAGTTAGCAATGTCGAACTACCAATCTGACTTGGTCCGGCCAGTCCCTCGTAGACTTCATTTGAAGGACTGGACAAACCAATAGTGTTGACTGCCTCGACGTAGAAATACGCATACTCTCCTGGATCGACCGTTATAGAAAACGAAGTTGAAGTGATTGGCGTACTATTGACTGGAACGGGACTCTCCGCGCCGGAACTAAATCCCAAGTAGATGTTGTAGCCGCTAGTGGGCGCCCCACCATCCAACATAGACGGGTTCCAGGTCAATATCACGGTATTGTCCGACATTGTGGCATCAAGTCCAGAGGGTGCTTGGGGAGCTGTGTCTAGTTCCCATGTGCAGAGTCTCTCACACACGCCAAGTATTGTTTGTATAGATGGATCATATATCAGCGAAGAAACATACATTGAAGGCGGGCATGAGGAAACGATACATCCCGGTATAATTTGAGCCCATTGTGTCCCGTCAAAAAACCATACTGACTGGTGGGGATCCCACTGAATCGTTACAACCCCACCCAAGACCGGATCATAGACCCCTGGGGAAAACTCCCCGCTGAGGAATGAAGGAGCGAGGCAAGTAGTCGTACAGCCAGGGTCACTAGAATCTCCAATCTGAACCCAGCTAGTTCCATTGAACTCCCATGTATCGTTGCACCCACCATAACGGCCGCAAGGCAATTGATAGCTAACTCCCCCAAAGAGTATGAGTGAAGACATACTGTCGTCAAATGTCAATAGCTCAAACGCCCTTCCGGGTGGACTATTGACACATGCACTCGTACAGCCAGGGTCGCTTGAGTCATCTAACTGTACCCAGCTAGTTCCGTTGAACTCCCATGTTGCGTTGGACGCTATTCCATGACTGTTGTAACCGCCGGTAAGAACTAATCCTCCAATCGCTGGGTCGTACTCCATGGCCCCACTCCGAAGTGCGGGCGGGCTATCTGTACACGCAGTCGTGCATCCAGGGTCACTGGAATCTCCAATCTGAACCCAGCTAGTTCCATTGAACTCCCATGTTGCATCGAGTAGAACTCCGTTGGACTGATCGACTCCGCCAAAGAAAACCAACCCTCCTATTGATGGGTCGTCCGCTAGTTGGTAAAAGACGAATGGATCGGGATATACGCAACTTGGATAGCAAGACGGCACATTCACCCCGGGAAGTGACGTCCACGTACCGTTGAACACATAGGTTTCCTGGTCTATTGGATCTAAACCAACTACCTCTCCTAAAGATGAGTCGTACCCTTCGCCAGTCCCGTAGTTACCAGGTAGACCATTTGAACAAATATAGCAACCTGGTGAAGACCCGTAATCTACTTGAACCCACTTCACCACTGGAATCGAAGACGCGTAAGCTCTAGAATTCGTTGAAATAAGGACCGCTACTGGGGTTAGAAGACAGATAGACACCAGGACGCGACTTGCAAGTTCGGCAGACTTCAAGTGGTCCCTTGTCACTTCAGAGTATTTACTTCAATCAATTTGATTCAGTTTCTGGGGTGACATCTTCAGGATATAACCCGCTCCCGCTGTTGTTTGAGAGAATTCCATTACCGGAAACAGCGTTGTCTGACACTTCAACGCCACCGGTATTATTCTGGACAACTAAAGAGCCGGCAACCTGATTTGGACTACATCCGATAACATCATCGGCATCTCCTCCTACTTGAACAAAAGCGCTTGAACCAATCACTGATAGAGTTCCATCAGCTTGAGACCCACAAATCATCACCGCCGAAGCCCCATTTGAAGAAATTGAGCCGTGAATTGAAGCACCGTCTAAATAGATTGATGCACCACCTGACAGTTCAATTGACCCGTCTTGAATTGACCCAGGCGCAAAACATACTGCATCTCCACTATCAACTGCGAGGTGACCGTGGTGAGTTCCCGTGTAGCATGGCTGCGAAAATCCTACGACCAGCGAAATAGATGCTGAGCTACCAAAGTGAGTAGGATCTCCCGCATAGCTAACAGAAACCTTATCGGTACCGGGAGGTAGATCAGAGGTAGTAAGTGACACGACTCCATTGGTAAGTTGCTCAGTTGCAACAAAATTTGAATTGACGCTGATGTCAACCGATCCCGTCGGGACACCCTGAGACGAAGATACTCTGACTGTTATGGTATTGGATTGCCCAAACAAGGGGGCTGGATTCGAAGAAGATATCGAGATTGAGGTACTGCTCTTGACGGGTGGGACCGTAAATTTATAAGCATTTCCGGGGGGGTCAACAGCCATGCAGAAGGACGATGAAACACATGATACTCCGTTTAGCGCTGATGGAGATGACAGATCAACCGGGCCGGACCAGACGCTACCATTGTAATACGTTGCGAATCCTTTTGAATCCACTGCTTCACAAAAATTAGTCGCGGGACATGACAACGAAGTGATTCGCGCGAGCGGTGAACCAATATCAGTCCCGCCCTGAAGATTCCAATGGTTGTTGAAGGACTCGACAAAATCAAATAGGCTCATGATGCCAAAACAAATCTCTGTGCCGCTGACACAGGATAAAAGCCTCATACATGGTAGCCCATTGATACAGGATGATCCTAAAAGGTGATCAGTTACCGCTCCAATATTGGTCCAAGTCGAGCCATTATACACATAGGTACCGACACTTGAACCAGCGTCGCAAAAAGTACTTGAGGTCAAGTTACTACATGAAATTGACGTTATCGCATAGGGGATATTTGGACTGGAGGAAATGTAAGAAATCTGATCAGGTGTACTCCAAGAAGTACCGTTATAGATATACACATCTCCATTCGTATCTCCAGCAACGCACAGGCTCGCACTGGCACATGTCAATGCGGAAATTGAATAGCTTCCTGCTATGTTGTTAGCCACTGACCACGATGTCCCGTTAAAACTGTATACGTTTCCTGCCGAATCGCTAGCAAAGCAAAGCGACACTGATGCACAAGAAATTGCAGTAATCTGATTTGTCCCTGCAATATTTGTAGCACCGGACCAGCTAGTACCATTAAAGCTATATACGTTGCCAGCCACGTCGCCAGTAATACAAAAAGTAGCAGTAGGACACGACACCGAAGTCAGCGACGTACCTGTAGTCACTTCAAAACTTTGCCACGTGGATCCATTGAAAAACCAAGAATATGCATTGTTCCCTACGGCCACACAAAACGTAGTGGATACACAAGAAATACCTGTAGCATTGGCGTGCGGACCGGTAAATAGATTGCTTTGCGACCACGCCGAGCCATTGAAGTTATAGGCGGCGGCAGTGGACACCGTTAGGGAATCTACACCGACACAAAATGTACTTGATACACAGTCAAGATTGACTAAAAGCGATGGTGATGAAATACCCAGAGCTGATGACCACGCCGTGCCGTTGAAGGTATAAGTATTCCCACCTCCGTCGACCGCAACACACGAAGATGATGACGAACAGGAAACTTGTATTCCCGCATCTAACGAAGATAAGGACTCCATCTTAGTCCATGTCGATCCATTATACTCGTAAATACCATTTCCACCACCGCCGGCCATGCAGAACGACGAACTTGTACACGAAAGAGATTCAAATCCATAACCCGACGGGTCTGCTGATATCGAAGTAGTCCAGCTGGAACCATTGAACGTGTAAGCGTTACCTATAGCATCAACAGCCGCACAAAAACTGGAGGTTGGACAACTCACCGAAACCACAGAAGAGGTACCTGCTGACCCGATTGGACCATACGGCAACCAACCAGATCCGTCATAGACGTAGGCATTGGATCCGTCTGTGCTCATACAAAACGTCGTCGATGCACAAGATATTGAAACGAGATCTGCCGCGGGCGATGAAGTGGGAGCGAACCAATTGGTTCCATTGTATTCTGCAAAGTTTGAATGCTCCCCAACAGCAAGACAAAAAGTCGTCGAAACACAAGACACGGAGTAGAAATAGTTGTCAGGGATTTGGTTAGAGGTTATGGGCACAGCAGGTGACCACTGGGCAACAAATGTGGACGACGAAATTGCACCCGATTGGGCCGAAGTGACAGCGATCAATCCGGAAAACAAGACAAAGGAGACAAATGCTCCAACGCATCTATGGGTCCAGCGTCCGACTCTCTCTCTCTCTCGAATTCCAATTATTGAGATACGCCCATCACTGCCCCTACTTCCAATTCGCCCCAACATTTATCTTCCTTTCTCACTGTTCCAGTCCAGTTCACTACTATAAGCGCTAGTAAGCATAGTAGTTGGTCTATATTTGTCAACTGGTTTTCTAAAAGTGAGTGTCGGTTAGCGTCATCCAAAACCGAGAGTGCCAGTAAACATGCAGGTCAGAGAGGCCGAACGATAGTTCCCAGGAATAGATTTTGTAGTATAGCGTTTGTGAATCCTTGCGCTACTAGCTCAACTTCGATGCAATATCCCCAGCCGAGACCAACACGGTCCCATCGGCCCCGGCCGTGCTGAAAATTGTCGAGGGTCTGTTTTGGGCCTCATCGATCATGTCGTCGAGTAGCCGCCCGAATTCCAGATCAGGCTCAACCCATAGATGCTTGCCCATTGAACCCGGAATCGTGTTTAGCTCATTGACAAATAGCTCGTCACCATTGGACAGAAAGTCCAACCTAGCTATCCCTCGAATCATGGCAGGGCCACACAGGGTTCTTGCCCAGTGTTCAATTTGATCCTTTAGTTCTGGTGAGATATTTGCCGGTATCTCCCTTGGGGCAGTTATCATTCCTTGACCGCCAACGTACTTGTCTAGGTAGTTCAGTATTTCGGCCCCTTCAGACCTCCTAAGGGGCTTTTCAATTGACGACAACTCTACCTGGGGCCAACATCTTATTGCGATGTTCAGATCGAATAGGTCAGGCCTATATGGTTCTACTACCGCTCCTCGCCTTAGGTGAACACTCGACTTGGCAAGCGCCCTGGCCGAGTCGAGATCTTCAACGGTCTCGATGCCGATGGAAGATCCGCCAAACCTTGGCTTGACAATATAGGGTCCCGGAAAGCCAACCTGGGTACGGTCGTCGACTAGTTCTCGGGGCAGACTAGGTGCCCCCAAGAGTCCCACCAGGGCTCCAAAGGAGAGCTTGTCCATTCCAAGTGCAGCTCCGGCCATTGACGGTCCAGCGTGTTTGACCTGCGCCAAATCTAAAACTCCCTGAAGAGACCCGTCTTCGCCAGGTCCTCCGTGGCAACAGTTCAAGAGCACGTCAATATCAAGACTCTTGTCTCTTCCAAGGGCACCTTTTTGAAGAAACCCTCCTCCAGGTTGGGCAACGAGACGCAAGTCGGTACCGTCTTTGATCTTAGCTGATCCTTGTGAGAAATCTGCCGCCTCAAGGTTGGCCGGGCAGGTCACAAAGTCTCCCGTACGGGTCCAGTAAATTCCGGACACCTCGTGGCGAGACGTTTTCGACAACTCTCTCAGGGTCAGCAGGCCGGTCAAGATCGATACGTCGTGCTCTGGGGATGGACCACCAAATACTACCGCCAGCTTCATTGGTGTAAGTGAACTCCTAGTCTAGATACTATATAACTTGCGCCTTCCACTATAACCGGGCGATCTCACCAGGTGGTACCTTCGAAAGAGGCGTTTTTCAGGGCCTTATGGAAAGTGATCAGGCAGGTCATTTTCATATAAGACCACATCTCCTGGGCCGAGTTGCTCTCGGACAAGCTCAACGGCCTGATCTCTTGTTTTAGCCCACTGCACGCGGCCATCTTCTGGAAGGTCAACCTTGGCTAAAAACGAAAACCTTCGCGCCAGGCCATGGCCCATTTCAGTCAGGCTACCTGCGCCAGCTTTGCCCGGCCAACCTTCAATCAGGGCCTGCCTGTTGGTCTTACCCACCACAATCAACCTTGCACCAGCAAGTCCACACTGGGCCGCAAACTGAGCGTTTAGACTGACCTGGTCTTTGCCCAGCTCAACCATCCCGGGGGTTACTACCATTAGTGACCTACCAGAAGTTACAAGGCTCTTGGCGAACTCCAAGGCGTCTTTGGCTCCGGTCGGGTTTGAGTTATAGGTATCGTCTACCACACTAAAACCAGCCTCGGCTCCATAGGTTGCCCGTCGGTTTTTTACCTCAGGTAGTCGTGGGATCAGCTGTGAGAGTTCCTCGTTGCTAACCCCAAGTTGGCGCGCAACTCCAATAGCACAGGCCACGTTAGAGCGAGCAGCAGAGAGTGGGATATCAAGACCTGTCAAGTCGCCCGGTCCGGCCAACACTACGGTCTTGCCCTGCTCTTGAAGAGTTACACCCAGCTTCAACAACCGGTCATCTTGACCGTTGAGTACTACTATCGATGCCCTATTACAGATCTCGGCCTTTGCTTTCAAGATGTTGTCTTGGCTTTTCATGCGCTCTAAGTGCACTGGCCCGATTGCGGTAATCACCGAGATGTCGGGGCAAACCCATGAGCACATCTTGGCGATCTCGCCGGGACCATAGGTCCCCATCTCCACTATAAAGACCTCAGTGCCTACTGAAAGGCCTTCGTTGATAGCGCGAGCTATCCCGTTTGCATTGTTATAGCTGTGTGGAGTTCCATAGACCTGGAACCTAGATCCCAAAAGATGTACTAGGTAGTTCTTGGTTGAGGTCTTACCGTATGAACCGGTAACTGCCACAATCTTTGGAGAGATCGCCCTAAGTTTTTTCTCGGCACGTATTTGATATCTCTTAGAAAGGGCTAATTCAATAGGTCGATCAAGAGCCAGAGCTAAATCGATCAACCCGGGCACCAATATGGCCAGTGCGCAACTTATGACCGGGAATATATCCTTTGGCAAGAACCAGAACCCACAAAGTTCTAACCCGAGAAAAATCACACCAAAGAGTGCTAGGACCGTTTTTAGCCGTCTGGTGAGCCCTAGCTTGGATGTCCGACCTTTCAAACCCAGTCCGATCGGGGTAACAACTACAACCAACCCGACACCAATTGCGAGATAGCCTGAGATATATGACATTCCCACGCAGAAAATCCCGAAAATAACTGCCCAAAAGTTGATCGCCGACGACATCCACCAACGAAGTGCAAAAATCGATGTTCGACCACTTTGGTAGTGCTCACGCTGGGCAACCCTGAGCCACCGAGCACTTGAGACAAGTCCCGATAACGACAACACGACAAGAACTACACTATTCACCAGGTTGTAATCTTACCTGTTGGCCGGATGTGGCTCGGGGACTTGCCCGAGGATTGGCCCTATAGCCTGACCGAAAATGTCGCAAGTCTGGTAATAACCAAAAAGACCACAAATCCCAGCTCAACCGGGACGGCCAACTTGTTATAGGCCAGACCAACTCCGTGGTCTACAAACAAGAAGCCAGCCCGGACTACAAATACAGCACTGGCCAAAAAGATAACCAAGATGAGGGCTTGGCCTTGGTGGCCTATGTCTAACATGTAGATCAAGAATCCGCCCAGTGCAACCGAGAGGGCGCCATAGTAACAGCGCACCTCGGTCTTTCCGGCCTGATCTATCCACTTGAGCCCCAGAGTTTCAACTGTTGAAGGTAGCGCTAAAAACACGACCCCAAAGCCCAAGAAATAGCATACCGATGCCAAAACGCCAATGTCGACACTTGAAACCCTCATAATAGACACCCCTTGTTCAAAATGGTTATGTTCACGTACATAACGATTTGTTGTTGCAGACTACACTAGCTAGCTTCGAGAGGCCTTGACGATTAGTTAGGGCTTGATTCTATCTAGATACTGAATATCTTTTGAAAGGGTTGTCAGATCGGCATTCCCCTCCCCTCCATAAACGTAGCCCTGGGTATATTGATCATGGGAGGGGCTATTATCTCGGCTGGTCGGACTGCCTCCAATTGGTTCAACCCCGGTATCTTCGTTCCACTCATTCCAAGTCGTCACCATGATCATCGGGAGCTTGTTATCTATTGATGGTACGCCAACTTCTCTAAACATGTAATCGAGAGTTGACGAGTCCGACAGCCCAGAGAGCCACTGCCTGGGTTGGGCCGGATGGTTGTCAACCAGCCGAACTCCCCGATCATTGAACCCCGGGGAAATATCCGGGACTATCGGTACCGCGTTGTTAGTGGCCTTTTGATATTTGGCATATAATTTTACTTCGTCGGCAACCAGATTTGTTTTACCCGGATACCCCAAAAAGTCATTTGGCGGTCCATAACGGGTGGAAGATCCTCCGTAGTAGAGCGAGTAATCGGTTATGGCATCAAAGAGTCTAAGTCGAGAGGACTGAGGATTCTGAGTAAATAGACCCGAGTTATTGCTCGGATTCTCCGGGGTAGTTCTCCAAAAAATCTCGTCGCCAATAAAGAATGGGTCGACACCCATTCTTTCAAGGGTACTTCTGGCACTTGAAATAAACTTGGCCACGTTCCCGGTAAGGGTTCTGGTGAGATACAAGATTATTACCGGCCTATTGTGAATCTTGAGATAACTCGGGTTGTGTAGATAATGAAGCGCAAGGTACCTCATGTCCTTATCGAAGTGGACTGTTGTGGCCCTGGTTACCGGGGTAGCCTCTCTGCCTGCATCAAACCCTAAGTTCCAGGTCTCATAAAAAATACAAAACTTGAATTGAGATATATTCGGGGCCTTGAGAAACTCGGCCACGGCATGCCTATTGCCCACTACTCGCTCGTTGGAGTACCCCAAGTAGAATGGCCACCAGTCAAGTGCGAAAAAGTTGATCTTTGCCCTTTTTGCGTTACTGATGTCTTGTTCTGCTACCAGAGGACTATCTGAGTTGATCTGGGAAGAAGCTATAGGTTGGGATGGGATCAGATGTTCGCGCAGGTAGCCCTGAGCTAAGTTTTGCGGATACCACATCGAATAATATGCCCCGACTAGTAGTTTCGGACGACTTGTGAGCCTTTGGACGCCAGCGGTTTTAGACGGACTCACCTCAATTGAGTGTCCGCCCACAACAGCCAGGACAACAAAGGCACTAATCAATATGACCTGTCGGGGCCAAGAAGCTCTCAACACCCTCTAAATTCCAGTCGCAACTATTAGTTCCTCTATCTCACCGGCTAATCTCCCAGGTGACGAATGGGGGGTTAGATGACCTCCCCCTGAAAGCCTGACCAGCTTCCACTCTGGATAGCTTTGAGATAGGGTTGTAGCAATTTCAAAGGGGGCCTCGGAGTCATCATCGGACCATACCAAGGTGGTCGGACAGACTATCTTTTCGAGTGAGTCATTATAGGTCTCATTAACACAACGCACCAATAACTCTCGGATTACCCCGTGGGCGTTGTTGTAATCACGAGACCCATAGCGTTGACGGGCTCGCTCTAGGGTACCGTCGGGCACAACCCCTAGAGAGGCTAACTTTTTGACTACCAAATATCCAAGGCGAGGTCGAGATCTTTTCCTTCCGGCACTTGGCTTTAGAAGTGGCACGCCAGTCAAGACTAGTCCAGACACTAGATCTGGCCGTGTGCCCGCCAAGCGTACAGCCACCCTTCCTCCAAATGAGTGGCCCACAACGATTGGTTTTAGGTCCGACTCTTCAAGGACTCTGGCCACGAGCGATGCGTACTCGTAGGTTCCCCAGCCAGGCGGTGGTTGTGGGCTAGCCCCGAATCCAGGTAGGTCAATGGCCAATGATGGACACGATAACTCACCGGCTAAGACCTTGTAATCTTGGTGGGTCCTCTGCCAACCGTGCAGCAAGACTACCTTGGCCTGACCTTCTCTCTGCTGAGTGCCATCTCGTCGTCGCAAGCTGTTGGGATTGGCGTCCCCATCTTCACTCCAAGTATCGGTTGGGTTATAGAGTTCACCAAACACGGAGCCCTCCGCAAAAGCCTTAAGCACACCTTACAAACTAGAACATCCAGACCTCCCACACCGAACCCGGACCGGTCCCAAGAGACCAAGTACCCGGGCTAGAAATCATCACCTACTCGACCAATTGGATTGACCACTCCACCGCCAAAATTGCCGAGGGTCAAATTTTCCCTGGTGGGGCCCATTGCGAGGTCCCGGTTCTCCAATGTCACACAGTTGCACTAGCTTTAGACCACGTAATGGACACTCAAAAGCTCTTTGACTCCCAACTTATGGAGATTTTCCCCGAAACAAGGTCTCTCGACCATGAGCAGTACCAGGCCTTGACCTCAGATTCAAGTCTCTTGTTGGTCACGGCCGGACCTGGGTCCGGGAAAACCCGCCTGCTCACCTACCGAATCGCCAAGGCTATAAAATCCGGGGCCACGCTAGCCAATCACACCCTCGCGATCACCTTTACCCGCTCGGCTGCCCGGGAGCTTCGCGACCGCCTAGAGGGTCTTGGACTAGAAGAACTTCCTCACACGGGCACCATCCACTCAATCGCCCTGAGAATTCTCAAGGCCTACTGGAAAGACACCGGATCCAGCGAACTCCGGGTGGTAGATTCAGCCCAGGCCCTGCGGCGCTATCTGTCCTATAGTCCCTCCGGCCGAGCCGCCCCGGGACTCCCTGAAGGATTTGCAGTTGATGATATTTGCGTAGAGATCACCTGGAAAAACTCCAGCAACCTGTCGATAGACAAATATATAACCGTCGCACTTGAACAGGGACGACTAGATGCCACTCAGGTCACCCGGGTTGGTGAGATCATGGAATACTACGAGACCCAGAAACGTTATCGCAAGGTACTTGACTTCGATGACATCCTGTCTCATTGCACACACACCCTTGAATCGGACTCTGAGTTTGCTCGACGTCAGAGGTGGTTGTATCAGAACATATCTTTAGACGAGATGCAAGACCTCACCCCACTTCAGTTCCGCCTGATTGACGCCCTGAGAGACCCGGTCCGAGGGGACCTGTTCTGCGTGGGCGATCCAAGACAGTCAATCTACTCCTGGTCGGGTGCGAGCCCAGATCTATATCTTGGATTTGGTCCCAAACTTCAAAACACGCACCTCACTTACATTTCCTCGAACTACCGGAGCACGCCAGAACTCGTCAGCCTGGCCAACTCCCATCAGGTATCCTGGATGGCCGGGAGCTTTCCTCAGATAATTGCCCGGTCTAATCTCATTGGGCAGGGCCCCAAGGTGCTAGAGGCCCGTGACGAGACCCACGAGGTCTCTCTCATCGCAGCGCTACTTGCTAAACACCTTGGAACCTCTCATAACTCAGGTCCAATTGCAGTTCTCGCTCGCACAAACAAGACCTTGGCTACACTCCGGCAACACCTCTCAGACAGTGTTGCGGGTGCAACATCTCATTCAAGTCTGATCAACTGTGTAGAGTTTTCCACTCTCCACAAGGCTAAGGGCAAAGAATGGGATACGGTAATCATTGCCGGATGTGAAGATGGTACAGTACCTATTGTTGGCAGATCTGACCCCGATGAAGAGGCCAGGTTGTTTTACGTTGGAATTACTAGACCATCACGCAACTTATATCTGACCTTTGCCAACTCAAGGGCTGGTAGAACCTGTGAGCCGTCTCGATTCTTGTACTCAATGGACTACAACTCCCCTGATCGCCTGGCGAGCTCTCGCGTTACAACAGACGTCGACGAGCTAACCTTTGACACTCAAGACGACCTGGACCGCTGGAAGTTAGACCAGCTCAGCCAGATCCGAAAGGCGCTCAAGAGCCAGTTCTAAGATAACGTGATTTCAAGGCACACAAAAATTTGTGACCTATTGGGCTTGCTTGAGAACTCCCATGTCGATCAGTCGACCGGCCATCTCCTCAGCTGTGAGCTGGAACAAGCAGGCTATTGCCACCACGTCTTCGGCCCGAATTGTCAAGACCTTCCCGTTGAAGTCCTGGCGTCTAATCTGGATCATTTCCAGGTACCTCTTCATGAGGTCCCTCTCGGGCATCTCCGAACTGGTCAACCGAGCCAAGTCCACGGTGACCTTGGAACTTCTCCGGTCAACCTGGCTGGCTGACCCACGTCTATCGGCTACCCCCTCAAAGAGATCCTCTCGCTCAGGTGGTCGCAAGTAGATCTCGCAAGGAGACTCGTCCGCCTGGAGCCGGGGACGACGAAGAACGACGAGCCGAGAACCTTGCCCTTGGTGCCTGAACTCTTTAAGGTTTTGTCGACGCAGAAAGCGATCCGGGAGGCAGAATGCCCAACCTGCCCTTGGGTTTTCTTCCGCCAGGGTAATCCGGTCCGCGGCTTTCAGGGAGCTTGGGCAAATGCCTGCAGGG
>DAIDHF010000056.1:1539-17509 GCA_027452005.1 Acidimicrobiales bacterium | reverse complement strand
ACTTGATAAGGAGATCGCAGCGAAAATGACCTACCAAATTCAAAAGCAGTTTTGCTTCCGCGCGAGGCGAATCAGCGTAAAGGACGGCTCCTTCGCCGTTCTTTCCCGACGCCCAACCTGGCCACTTTTTCTGTGGCGGTCTGATTGGTCCTAGAATATGGAGATGAGTTCTGCCCCGCCCCTGGTCGGTCTGACCTGTTACTACCAACCGGCTCAGTGGGGGTCGTGGGACCGACTGGCCGCTCTCATCCCAGACAGTTATCTCAACTGCGTGGTCGATGCCGGGGGAGTCCCTATAGTGATTACTCCCACAAGCCATCACAACGCCCAGAGGGGACTGGCGGATTCAGCCATTGGAGGACTTCACACCCCATCTACCAGGTCCAATCTCGTGGGCCTGGTAGACCAACTTGACCTAGTCGTCTTGATCGGCGGGGACGACTACGGGACAAATAGCGCCCGAGATGGCTTTGAACTCGACCTAGCCCGGGTGGCTATAGAAGCTGGCAAACACGTCCTCGGGATATGTCGTGGGCACCAGCTACTCAACGTCCTATTTGGTGGGACCCTAGTCGCCCATCTCCCCGACAAGTTAGGGGCCAGCACCCACCAACGGGCCCCGGGTGAGTTTTGCCTCAACGACGTCGAAATAGATCCGGAAAGCTACCTGGGCAAGGCACTGGGTACTAAGACGACGGTCATGTGTTCGCACCACCAAGCCATCGATACACTAGCTGGCGATCTCCGGGCCGTGGCCCACCACCGTGACGGGACCATTGAGGGTATTGAGATGATCGGGAGTCCCCACGTGATAGGGGTCCAGTGGCATCCCGAGGAGGGACAAGACAATACGCTCTTCAAGTCTGTAATACAACGTGTCGCAAATCCTATAGTGCATACCCCGTGAAAGTGTTAGGAGATTAGCCGTGTCAGAGCCCGATGTTGACATCCCGAGAAAAATGATCGTGTCAAACCCAGCTACCGAGACCCCCCTGGCCGTTGTAGAGGCCTGGGGTCACGACGAGGTGTCTATCGCCGTGGCCAGTGCCGTGAAGGCCTTTGAGGCCTGGAAGAAAGTATCGCCGACAGATAGAGCTAGGCTTTTGCGCCGGCTGGCAGTGTTGGTGGAGGACAACCTAGAGACCCTTGCCCGGATGGAGTCAGATAATGTGGGAAAGCCGATCGGCGACTCTAGAGGGGAAGTTTCAATGGTCGCCGAGGTGTTCCACTTCTACAGTGGAGCAATCGAGACATTCCGAGGAGCCACGGTACCGGTAGGCCATGGTATCGACATGACCTTCAACGAGCCCCTCGGGGTGGTTGGGGCAATCGTGCCCTGGAACTTCCCAATAGCCATCACGTCGTGGAAGGTGGGACCTGCACTTGCCTGTGGCAACTGCGTGATTGTAAAACCCGCAGAGCTGACCCCTCTCTCGGCGGTCAAGTTGGCAGACCTGGCCCTAGATGCCGGAATTCCTCCCGGGGTCTTTCAGGTCGTCCCTGGGTACGGCCCAGATGCCGGGGCCGCCCTGGTAAATCACCCCGCCGTGGCCAAGATAGCCTTTACTGGGTCAACCGACGTTGGAAGGTCAATCATGGCCCAGGCCTCGGCCTCGCTCAAGCGGGTCACCCTAGAGCTCGGGGGCAAGTCGTCCAACATAGTCTTTGCCGATGCCGACCTCGACAGAGCCGCCCAGGCCGCCCCGATGGCCGTGTTTGGAAACTCGGGTCAAGACTGCTGTGCCAGGAGCAGGATCTTGGTCCAAGAGTCTGTATTTGACAGCTTCGTGGATCTCTTGATTGCGGCCACGGCCGCGATTGAGGTCGGAGATCCCCTCGACGAGGATACCCACATGGGACCTCTAGTTTCAGCATCCCAACTAGAGCGGGTAACCCAATTCGTGGAACCCCTGGAAGATGGCGTCGAGGTACTATACAAGGGCGACATTCCCAAAGGACCCGGTCACTGGTTCGCTCCCACCTTGCTAAGCGTATCGAACCCAAAGGCCCGGGTAGCCACCGAGGAGGTTTTTGGCCCAGTGGCCTGCCTGATCTCCTTCAGAGATGAAGACCACGCGATTGAACTCGCAAATGACACCAACTATGGGCTGTCTGGATCTATTTGGACCCAAGATGGGGCAAGGGCAATCAGGGTAGCCCGAGGTGTCGCTTCGGGGAACTTGTCGATCAACTCCAACTCCTCGGTCAGGATCTCAACCCCCTTTGGGGGAATGAAGCACTCGGGAATTGGTCGCGAGTTGGGCCTGGAGGCCCTGTCTAGCTACAGTGAGACCAAGAACGTGTTTTATCATACCGACCGTTCCTAGTTGGACTCTTGAGGAACGAGGCCACCTGATTTCTTGTGGGGTTCCTCGAACCTGTATCCGACACCTCTAATAGTAGTAATCCTAAGGGGCCTTCCAGGGTCGGCCTCTAACTTGGACCGAATCCTCTTGACGTGAACGTCCAGGGTTCTCGGGTCTCCCTCGTAATCATATCCCCAAACCCTCTCCAAGAGGACGTGGCGTTCCAGTACCCTCCCCTTGTTTTCCAAGAGTACTCGAAGTAACTTGAACTCTTTAGGGGGAAGGAGTATTTCTATATCGTCTACCCAGACTCTGTGCCTGTCTGGGTCCAGTCGAACACCCTCTCCAGTCAATATTCCAGTATCAACCTGGTAGCCGAGTTCCTTTTGAGATCCCTCATCGGATTTTCGTCTAAGTACTGCCCGCATCCGGGCAATTAGTTCTTTTAGCCGGTAAGGTTTAGAGACGTAGTCATCGGCTCCGACCTCAAGACTAACCACGGCATCAACCTCGCTAGATTTGGCCGTGACTACTATGACTGGAACGTCGGATGACTGTCTTATCTCTCTACAAATATCTATGCCAGATATACCAGGTAACATAAGATCTAGGAGTACAATATCTATCGGATTATGAGCTAATAATTCAAGAGCGGTCACAGAATCATTGGCTACAAGTACTCGAAATCCTTCACGCTCCAACCCGAGAGTCAGGGCCTCTGTAAATGACTCTTCGTCGTCGACCACTAGGGCGGTTGGAGATTTCAGGCTTGACTCTTTAGATGGTATATTCTTGTAGGTCACATCCGGGATACTATGTCGTCCTTCTTACGCAATCGCGAACACTAGTTGACCAATAGGTGGAATTTAGGCAAAGAGTTGAAGTCAATTTTGGACACACAGAACTAACTTGAATTTCACCGATTTTCCACTACCGGGCCACGCCTCGTTCACCTTTTGTTCAAACTCACTGGCTAAGTTGTGGGTCAATGGATATTTCGACCCGAGCCAAACTCAAAGATCGGCCATCTGGCCCGCAAGGTGCTCTCTCGGACCTGGTGGCTAGTGACTCCAAGGCCGTCTCAGTCAAGAAGATCACTGGAAAGTTCAAGTCCAAGACGATAATTCAAGGAATCGACCTCGATATTGCCGACGGTTCCATTACGGCTATTGTCGGGCCGTCAGGATGCGGGAAGTCCACGTTCTTGCGCTCCATCAATCGAATGAACGACCGTATCCCCGGTTGGTCGCTGGAAGGTGAAATTTCGGTCTTTGGTCAAGACATCTATGGACCCGACACCGACCTTCTCTCCCTTAGGAGACGAGTCGGGATGGTATTTCAAAGACCTAACCCGTTCCCGATGTCAATCGAGGAGAACATCTCGTGCGGGATCAAGGCACATCACCTAGCTCCGCGCTCACATATCAAGGAGATAGTCCGGGCCAGGCTTGAAGAAGTCGGGCTGTGGAAAGCCGTGTCGGGTCGTCTCAAAGAGTCACCGTTTCAGTTGTCCGGAGGCCAACAGCAACTTCTATGTTTGGCCAGAGCCTTGGCTGTTCAACCTGAGATACTCCTGTTAGATGAGCCTACGTCTTCTTTAGATCCAATCTCGACCCAACAAGTTGAAGAACTTCTCAGAGAGTTCGTCCCTGAGCTCACAATCGTTATTGTGACCCACAACCTGGCCCAGGCCAAGAGGGTTGCAGACAGCGTGGCCTTCTTTATGAATGGCACCCTGGTCGAATTTGGAACCGCCACCGAGATATTTGAAGATCCCCGCTTCCCCGAGACAAAGAGGTACATTTCAGGAAGCTTTGGTTGATAGCGACTAGCGCAATTTAGATCGGGGAGTTGAATTTTAGAACGGTCTATTAGGGCGCGCCCAAAATTAGGTCTCAAGTGATGAGAGAAAGTAAACCGAAAGGAGAAATACAAAACATGCAACTAAGAGGGCGGTATAAGAAAGGGATTGGGGTGTTGCTCGCTGGGCTGGCCGTAGTTGGTGCGGCCTGTAGCTCGTCGCCTTCCAGTTCCAAGGCAAAGTCCAGTTCATCTACGACTGCGGGGACTAGTTCAAGTTCATCGTCAGGCAACCCCCTGACAAGCCTTGAGAATTACCTTCCTTCCAGTCAGACCGTTTCATTAACTGAGACCGGGTCCACCTTGCTATATCCCCTGTTCAACGTCTGGGTGCCCGAGTTTCAAAAGACATGGTCGAACTACTCGATCACGACGAACGGTACTGGCTCGGGAACCGGGATAGCCTCGGCAACCAACGGGACCGTCCAAATCGGGGCATCGGATGCCTATCTGTCGAACTCCCAAACCGCAGCAACACCAGGATTGATGAACATCCCCTTGGATATCTCTGCCCAGATGATCAACTACAACATCCCGGGACTATCTAGCTCAACAAACCTAAAGCTTACCGGGGCGATCTTGTCCAAGATCTACACGGGAAAGATTACAAACTGGAATGATCCGGCAATTGCCCAGATCAATCCAGGAGTTACCCTTCCAAATCTGACGATCGTTCCACTTCACAGGTCAGACGGCTCTGGAGACACGTTCTTGTTCTCAACCCTGCTTAGCGACACCGATCCGAGTGGATGGGGAACCTCTGTTGGAGAAGGTACCTCGGTTTCTTGGCCAACCGTGCCCGGGGCCCTAGCCGAGAACGGGAACGGTGGAATGGTTTCAGGCTGCCAGAAGACCCCAGGTTGTGTTGCCTATATTGGAATCTCATTTGAGACCCAGACTCAGGGGACGCTCGGTGAGGCTCAAGTCCAAAACAAGGCCGGAAACTTCGAGCTTCCGACCTCTGCTTCAATTGCAGCCGAGGCGGCCAGCTTTGCGAGTTCAACCCCGGCCAACGGGGCTATCTCGTTGATCTACGGCCCAGCTTCAAATGGGTATCCGATCATAAACTATGAGTACGCTATTGTTCTCAAGACCCAGACCAGCCCAACGGTTGCTCAGGCGGTCAAGTCATTTTTGGCCTGGTGCATGGATCCCCGATATGGGAGCACCTCGACTAATCTGTCTCAGGTCAACTTCCAGCCTCTTCCCCCCTCCGCAATTGCGGTTGCAGCAAATGAGCTCAACTCGATAACTGGCTAGGACTACCTAGTTGGACTCTTTGCCCAGACTTGCCGTAAATCAGGCCGGAGATACCACGAGTGTCTCCGGCCTGGGCTCGGTGCTCTGGTGGCGTCGGGCTTGGGTCAAGATTGGTGGCACTTGGACCAAGGTGTCCGATCGAGCCACCCCGGCCGTCACGGCAATAATGGCGGTCGTGCCATTTGTCGCCCTCATCTTGATCGGGGTGTTCCTCTTCAAGGAGGCCTTCCCGGCAATCAAGGTCAACGGGGTCAACTTTCTAACCCACTCCAAGTGGAGTGTGGGAAGTGAGTACGCTAACCCGATCAAGAAAAGCGGGGTATCAATTCCGGTCGGGGCCACCTATGGTGCCTGGCCGCTCGTACTTGGGACCCTTGAGGCATCCGTCTTGGCTCTAATAGTAGCGGTCCCGGTTTCAATTTTGTCAGCCCTGGTCGTGGTTGAGAAACTCTCTTCCAGGGTCTCCCATTGGGTAGGGGCTTGCCTGGAGATACTGGTCGGTATCCCGAGCGTTATCTACGGACTGTGGGGTGCCTTGACCTTGGGTCCTTTTCTTTCCCACCATCTTGGTTGGGTGGCCTCTCATGTACCTAACGTCCCGATACTCCGGTTTTTTCGCGGTCCGACATACAATGGCGAAGGACTCCTAACTGCTGGGGTCGTCTTGGGAATAATGATTATTCCGATCGTGGCCTCTACAAGTCGGGATCTAATGCGCCAGGTGCCTCAAAGTCTCAAGGACGGGGGCAGGGCGCTCGGGATGACCGATTCTGAGATTGCCCTAAAGATTGTTTGGCCCTGGGTAAAAAGCGGGGTCGTGGGTGCAACATTTTTAGGGCTTGGCCGGGCTCTTGGTGAGACTATGGCCGTGCTCATGACCTCGGGAGCCGTTTTGGGCACAACCGCCCACTCAATTTTCTCAAACATGAACACGATTGCAGCAACTATCGTGTCCCAGCTCGACAGTGCCCAGACCGATGGGACCGGGTTTGCTGTGCGGTCTCTAGCCGAGTTGGGGTGTCTCCTAATTCTTATAACACTTGTGTGCAACGTGGGGGCAAAATTACTCCTAAGGCGTTTTGGGACTACCACGGTCGCCGGTGCCACAATTGCCGCTAATGAGTAGGGGTAATTTATGAGCCATAAGGCCGACACGATTCAACAGAGGGCCAACAACTCTCGCAGGTCACGGGTGGACAAGGTCATGTGGGCTCTTTGCTACGGGGGACTCTTGACAATTGTGGTCCCCATTGTCTGGATTATCTATCAGGTGGTTGCCAGAGCCCTCCCACACATTTCAATGAGCGTGTTTACCACCAACACCATTGGGAACGGTGGTGGTCTCAGACAGGCCATACTTGGAACTGTAATTCTCTTGATCATGGTCGGGACAATGGCTGGTGTAACCGGGGTGGGAGCGGGAATATATATCTCTCAATTCGCCCCAAAGAGAGTTGGCGGGATACTTCGAGGAGCCATTGAGATCTTGGCTGGCGTGCCATCTATTGTTGCCGGGTTCGTTGGATATATTACCCTCGTCATAGAGTTGCACTGGAGCTTTTCAATTTGGGCCGCTTCATTTGTGTTGGCGGCAATCGTTGTTCCTTACATTGCCAAGACCACCGAGATTTCCTTGAGGGGGGTCCCCCTGGCAATGCGTGAAAGTGGTCAGGCTTTAGGACTTGCCGACTCACTTGTTCTCAGGAAAATACTCCTCAAGAGTGCCTCCCCGGGAATTGTGACGGGTCTGATTCTCGCCCTGGCGATCTCGGTAGGGGAGACCGCTCCTCTTTTGTACACGGCGGGTTGGTCAACGACTAACCCGACCTTTTCATTGTCGCACTCCCCAGTTGGATACCTCACTTATCCAATCTGGACCTTCTATGATTATCCGATCAAGTCGGCCTCGTATCTGGCCCTCGAGTCCGCCATGATTCTCATCATGCTCGTTATCGGACTAATTGTTGTTTCGCACGTTTTGAGAAGAATTCTCTCAAAGCATCTTCCCGAGTAGGACTTACAATAAGTTCCAAAAAGTCAAAAGTCCAACTGCCAGCCCAGTAACTACGCGCCCGAAGCACCAACTAAGTGTGGACTTACCGTCGGGTGGGTGTGAATTTTGTGGTGAGTTCTCTGGGTAAAGCCAATTGGAATCAGGGTACCAATGAGCTGGACGACCACGGCGTAGCTGGCATGCCTGTTGAGGATTAACAGGGCACTTATAGCCCCAGCAACTAGTTCGGAAGTTGCCCAGACAGCGGTAGCGCTTACGTGGTTGGACAAAATAAGTGAGTTGGTCTCTGGATTGTGCAACACGGAATGCGGTAGATGGTCTCTGTGGCAACGATAGGTAAACGGCGACCCGATCACGATTGAAAGTGATGCGAGCAACCCGATAAAGGCCAAAGAGATAGGCAAGTTATAGGTTTTTAGGTACGCGTTCATGGTCGAATTGAAATCGACGACCGCGAACGTAGTCATCAAGAGACAGAACACAAGAGTACCTAGGTCCATGAATCTACTCTGACGAGTCACTATCTCCTTGACCACGATTGCGGCTGCACAAAACGATCCGATTATAAACCCGTACTCCCAGGACCCAATTGCGTGGGTACCAATTATGTATGCGGCCCATGGGGCTAATGTGATGGCGTAGTCAGCAACTGTGAGATTGCGGTTTGTCGTCAACCTGGTGGATGAGGCTTCTGCCAATTGAAGTGCTCCTCGAAAAGGTCCTAGTGTGTAGAATATACCACTTCGAAAGCCTTGAGGTCTTGAAATCTCGCTACAAACTAAAGTGTCTGGGAAAAATCTGTGAAACCTAAAAACGCGGTTCGATTGGATAGAACTATTGGCAGGTGGGTGTATAAGTTCCACCTGTTTATCTATCGGTTGACATTTGGGCTAATTGGTCATAGGACCAGCCAGGGTCCAGTACTTTTACTGACTACGCTGGGTCGTAAGAGTGGAACGCTCAGGACGACACCCCTGTTATATATGCCAGATGAAAGTACCGATCCCCAGGTATTCTACGTGGTTGGATCAAACGGAGGTAGACCCAACGCCCCCGGGTGGATACTCAACCTGGGCGATCACTCCAGCTGCGTGGTTCAGGCAGGTAGAAGGTCTTACCTGGCCGTTGGCGAGGTACTAGACGATGTGGCCAAGGCCGAGATCTGGCCGGAGCTTACCGAGTACTACAGCGGTTGGTCATACTATGAGACCCTTACCAATCGGGAAATTCATCCGGTTAGACTAAAAGTTGTTCGAACTGTGCGCAGAGATGAAAAGAAGAGCGTCGTGATCTGATGGGAGGCATGGGTCAGATGATGCGCATGGCCGGCGGTGGGGGTGGCCGTGGAATGGCCGGTACTCCGTGGGGGCTAATGCGGTCCTTTCGACGTGACTCGTCGGTGACCCAGCAAAAACTTGCCCCCGGTACGGTGAAGAGAATCGTGGCATTTGCCAGACCTTACAAGAGAGCGATCGTCGTACTCGTCTTGTTATTGGCCCTAGACGCGGCTATCGGAGCAGTAAATCCCCTACTTCTCAAGGCCATTATCGACCGAGGTATTTTACACAAGAGACCAAACCTGGTTATTGGACTTGCCTTAGTAGTTGGAGCAATAGCGATTTTTGACGCCGTGCTATCTCTTACCGAGAGGTACTACTCGGCCCGCATTGGAGAAGGACTTATCTACGACATGCGCTCGCGGGTATTTTCCCACGTTCACCGGATGTCGATCGCCTTTTTCACCCGAACCCAAACAGGTTCTCTAATCAGTCGCCTTGACAACGACGTACTCGGGGCTCAACAGGCCTTTACCAGTACCCTCTCATCAGTAGTAACCAACGTGTTTACCGTTTCTATCACGATCGGGATCATGTTGACCTTGTCGTGGCAGATTACCCTACTCGCTCTAGCACTTCTTCCCCTGTTTATTTTTCCGGCCAAGTTCGTGGGCAAAAAGCTCCAAGGACTAACTAGAGACTCCTACAACCTGAACGCCTCGATGACCAACGCCATGACCGAGCGATTCAACGTGGCCGGAGCCCTGCTCACCAAGCTTTATGGCAGGCCCGAAGAAGAAGACGAACACTTTGCCGAAAAGGCTGCCGGAGTGCGGGACATCGGGGTATCGATCGCCATGTACGGGCAGGTATTCTTTGTGACCCTTATATTAGTGGCCTCGTTGGCCACCGCCTTAGTGTATGGCTGGGGGGGTTGGCGGGCCGCCAAGGGACTCTTGGACGTGGGCACCTTAGTAGCTCTTGCCCAGTATTTGTCACGACTTTACGGTCCGTTGACCTCTCTTTCAAACGTAAACGTGGATATCATGACTGCTCTGGTCTCCTTTGAGAGGGTCTTTGAGGTCTTAGATCTCAAGGCCATGGTAGACGAGATTGAAAATCCTGTTGACCTACCCAAGGAGGTGTTGGGATTTGAGTTCAGGTCGGTCTCATTTAGATATCCGACCGCTTCAGATGTTTCACTTGCCTCTCTAGAGTCCGTGGCCATCCTAGACACCAGGGTTGAAAAGCAAGTGTTAGATGACGTGTCTTTTAGATGTGACCCAGGGGAACTTGTCGCCCTAGTTGGACCTTCGGGCGCTGGGAAGACAACCATTAGTCAGCTTGTCACCCGAATGTACGACCCAACCCAAGGCTCTATTGAGGTTGGCGGGATAGACCTCAAAGAGGTCAGTTTTAGGTCACTAAGAGATCTCATCGGAGTAGTTACCCAAGATGCCCACATGTTTCACGACACAATCCGAGCAAATCTTACTTACGCAAAACCCGATGCAACCGACGAGGAGCTCGTTGGAGTACTCAAGGAGGCTCAAATCTATGATCTCGTTTCAACACTACCGGATGGACTTGACACAGTTGTGGGCGACCGCGGCTATCGACTGTCTGGTGGAGAAAAGCAACGCCTGGCAATTGCCCGGTTGTTACTCAAAGCCCCCGGGATAGTCGTTTTAGATGAAGCCACCGCCCACTTAGACTCAGAATCAGAGGTGAAAGTTCAGGCAGCACTGAATAATGCCCTGAGCGGGAGAACGTCTTTGGTTATTGCTCACAGACTCTCAACGATTAGACAGGCCTCCAAGATCGTGGTTGTAGACGCCGGACAAATTGTTGAGAGTGGTACCCACGATGAACTCATGGCTAACGCGGGGCTATATAGCGAACTCTACCAAACCCAGTTTCAAACCCAGACAGACCCCGGTGAGTCGTAAAAACTGACCCCATACTCCTACTTGCCAAGTGGAACACGATTCCTGGAAATCGCTACTCTCAATAACTTCAACGTCGCTTTAGCAATTTTGCCTGCTACACCGAGGTACCCAGTTCATAGTGGTCAAAAGAGTGTGGAAGGTCTAATTATCGGTACCTAGAACTCACTCTGGCAGATCCGACCTAGAGCTTATAGGCTAGGTGGCGTGAAAATTGGACTAGGTATTATGTCAGGTTCCAGTGCCTCGCAGGTTGTAAGCGAGACACAAAGGGCAAAGTCGGCCGGATTCAGCTCGGTATGGTTCTCCAACATATTTGGGTTTGACGCCCTGACAGCTTGTTGCCTGGCAGGTGTATCGGTACCCGATGTGGATATCGGGACCTTTGTGGTCCCCATCTACACCAGGCACCCACTTACAATGGCTCAACAGGCCATGTCGGTTCAAGATACTTGCTCGGGGCGATTTAGCCTGGGCATTGGACTCTCCCACCAGGTCGTCATTGAAACCATGATGGGGATTGATTTCAAGAAGCCGGCATCAACCATGAGAGAGTATCTGGGGGCCATGACCCCGCTTCTTTGCGATGGGGCAGTTTCATTCAACGGGCAAGTCTACCAAGTCAATGCCATGTTGGAGAGGCCAGAGGGTTTCGTTGCCCCCAAGGTTCTCGTGGCAGCACTTGGTGCGACCATGTTAGAGATCGCCGGTACCATGGCCGATGGCACCGCAACCTGGATGACGGGGGTGAGTACTCTGGCTAACCACATCGTACCGAGTATCTCGGCGGCGGCCAACAAGGCAGAACGACCAGTTCCACAGGTCGTGGCCGGGCTTCCCATATGTGTAACCTCAGATCCCAACAAGGCCCGTGAGAAGGCCGGGTCTATCTTTTCAATTTATGGAACCCTCCCGTCCTATCGGGCCATGCTAGACCGAGAAGGGGCCGCAGGTCCTGGCGACGTGGCCCTGGTTGGATCGGCCGACGAGGTCAACCAAGGTCTTCGCGATCTAAAGTCTGCCGGAGTAACCACCTTTGTGGCTGCTCCGTTTGGTTCGTCGAGTGAGTTAGAAGAAACCACCAACCTCTTGGTTAACTTTTCGGGGTAGATTATTGAGTGGGCCAACATGCCAATCGGCACAGACAACTTAGGTGACACAAATGCCTGATTATCTTGCCAGAATATTCGGAGCCATTTGATGGAAAATCTCCCCGGGAAAGTCGCCGTGGTAACCGGGGCGGCAAGCGGAATTGGCTTTGCTATCTCTAAGGCCCTGTTGGACAGGTCTATGAAGGTCGTGATGGCCGACATCGAACAAAAAGCCCTAGAGAAGGCGATAAGTGGCCTTGGAGCACCTTCCGAGCAGGTTTTACCCGTGGTTTGTGACGTGTCTAAGCCAGGCGATGTTGACGATCTGGCCCGTAAGTGCCTGGACTACTTTGGTCAGGTCCACGTCGTGTGTAACAACGCCGGAGTGGTTACCGGCGGACCCAGCTGGGAGCAGACCCTAGAGGACTGGCAGTGGGTTCTAGGTGTCAATCTGTGGGGGGTCATAAATGGGATTCGGACCTTCACGCCGATCTTGGTAGACCAGGGATTTGGCCATATTGTAAACACGGCGTCAATGGCCGGGCTTGTCGCTCTGCCCATGTCGGCTCCCTACACGGTCTCCAAGCACGCCGTGGTTGGACTATCTGAGGCCCTCTATCTGGAGTTGGAACTCATCTCAAGTAAGGTCGGGGTGTCGGTGTTGTGTCCGGGCTGGGTCAAGACCTCCCTGAAGGACGCCGACCGCAATCGACCAAATACCTCGAATCAAGATACTCAAATTAACGACTCAGGTCCTCCTGGAACTCAATCGGAGGGAACTGGGTCATTTGAAGTCCAGGCCCGGGGTCTCATGGAGTCACTCATAGACAACGGGATGGACCCCGCTCAGGTGGCCGGACTCGTAGTAGACGCGATTGAGACCGGCAAGTTCTGGATACATACTCACGACGAGATGAAACCGGCGATCTCAGGTCGTTTTGCCCGGTGCGTGGCCGAGGAAAATCCACGGCTCTCACTTGAAGGACTTATCCCAAATTGAAGGGGGTAATACTCGCCGGTGGTTCAGGTAGCCGAATGAGGCCACTAACGCGCATTACCAACAAGCACCTACTTCCCATCTACGACCGCCCCATGGTGACCTATGCAATCGAGGCCTTTGTAAAGGCCGGGATCTCAGAGATAATGCTCGTAACAGGTGGGACTCACGCCGGAGAGTTCCTCCGTCTGCTAGGCAACGGCGAAGACTTCGGGGTTGGGCGCCTGCTCTATAGCTATCAAGATCGCCCGGGGGGAATAGCCGAAGCCCTTGGCCTGGCCGAGAAGTTCGTAGGTAACGACAAGTTGGCCGTGATCTTGGCTGACAACATCTTCGGTAGTTCAATTGGTGGAGTGGTTGAAAACTTTACCCGCCAACCGGGAGGGGCTCGTATTGTCCTGGTCGGGTTGGGCGAACCGGACCACCTGTCCAATCTAGGAGTGGCTCGCTTTGAGGGTGACAAGATTGTTGAGATTCAAGAAAAGCCCGACGTGGCCCCGTCTAGCTACGCCGTGACCGGCCTGTATTTCTATGACCCAACCGTGTTTGAGATAATCTCGAATCTGACCCCATCTGAGCGAGGCGAGCTAGAGATTACTGACGTGAATAACTACTTCGTAAATGCGGGATCGATGGAGTACGACATTCTCGACGGGTACTGGGGAGATGCCGGAGAGTCAATCGACGCCTACTTTGAGGTAAACGACTACGTTCGCTCAAACGGGGCCAACAAGTGATTGAAGTCTTCCCGCAGGTAGTAGTGACCCAAAAAGTGATTGGAGAACTGTTTTGAAAAACACAGTACTCATTGGAGGCGGCCAGGGCTTCTACGGAGACGGTCTGGCCCCATTAGACGACCTGTTGAGTGTGGGCCTGGACTACCTGGTCTTGGAGGGTCTAGCCGAGCTTACCCTGGCAATCTTGCAGAAAGACCGCCTGAGAGATGAATCCCTTGGATACACCCGGGATCTCCCGGCCTATCTGGCCAAGGCGCACCCCGCCCTGGTGTCGGGGAAGACCAAGATCGTGACCAACGCGGGCGGGATCAACCCAATCTCGGCTGGCCGGGTAGCCGTGGACACCTTGAGGCAACTGGGAGGAAGCGGGCTCAAGGTGGCCACCGTTGTTGGTGACGACCTCTTGGGACGGGCCGACGAGTTTGACCTACCAGGAGGGTTACTTTTCGCAAATGCCTATCTCGGGGCCCAGCCCATTGTTGACGCCCTACGCCAGGGCGCAGACCTGGTCATAACCGGCCGGGTAGCTGACGCATCCCTATTCCTGGCACCTCTGATGTATGAGTTTGGTTGGGAGTCCACCGATTATGACCGTCTAGCACGGGGCGTTGTAGTAGGTCACCTCCTGGAGTGTTCCGGGCAGGTGGCCGGGGGCAACTACTCGGGGGACTGGTGGAACAACTCAAACCCCTTCCGGGTTGGTTTCCCGTACTGCACGGTCACCCCCGAAGGGGAGGCCGTGATCTCCAAGCCTGACCAGACCGGTGGAAGGGTGACCTTTGACACGGTACGAGAGCAGCTCCTATATGAGGTACACGATCCGTCGAGCTATCTCAACCCGGACGTGACCTGTGACTTTAGCGCGGTCAACCTGGTCGATCTAGGTCAAGACCGAGTTCAGGTTTCAGGGTGTACAGGATCGGCGCCACCTGACACTTATAAGGGGCTAGCCTGTAGTCCGAACGGTTACAGTTGTGAGGTAAAGCTCGGGTACGCCTGGCCCGATGCCGAGGCAAAAGCAAGGGTCGCGATAAGATATATAAAACAGCGCGCCAAAGAGATCGGGGTAGAGGTTTTAGAGTTCTGGGAGGAGTACTTTGGGGTAAACGGATACGGAGGTCCAACGGTCCCAGAAGAACTCGACTGCGAACCTCCTGAAGTCATCGGGAGACTGGTCTGGAAGTGTGCCGATTCCACACAGGCCGCCCGACTGGCCAGGGAGGCTGGCGTATTAGGCCTATCAGGCCCTCCAGCCTTTGCCCCTGTCGGCCGGGCCCGGGACGGCAAGCCGTCCCAACTGCTTTCTGTTGTCCCATTTGCTGCTCCGAGAGACCTGGTTGATGCTTTCGTCCGAGTAAGTATTGAGGAGGTTTAGATGATCCAGGTTCAACTTCGTGACCTCTACGGGGTCAGGTGTGGCGATAAAGGGGACATCTCAGACATCTCCTTGTTTGCTGACGATAAGGCTTCGTATGACTATTTAGTCTCGCAGGTAACTCCAGACCGGGTAAAGGCCCACTTCGGGACCCTGGTTTCTGGGGAGGTAACCCGCTATCTCGTACCAAACGTTCTGGCGGTCAAGTTTGTCCTTTTTGGGGCCCTAGGAGGTGGTGCCCCGTCTAGTCTTCGAAGCGACAACCTAGGCAAGACCCTTGGGGCGTCCTTGTTGCGTTTGACCATCGATGTCCCAGAAGACCTAGTAGATAACACACGGCGTCAAAAGGCCCCGATAGATCAGATCCGGGCCTGGTAGGCTCCAAATGAGACTACTTGCCCTGCACTATAAGTTTTTCGAATCTGGTAGGTAACGTGAACATAGCCCTAGAGTGTCTCTGTGCCTGAAGACTGGCGAGTAACACTTCGAGACAAGATAAACAAGCTCATTTCCCAGTCGGCCCCGGATATGGTCTTAGAGTACAAGTGGAAGAAGGCCTCCAACCCCGATGGAGTTCCCACGTGGTCAAACAACGGCCTGGTATGCACCGTTGAAACCTACAAGGCTTACGTGAAGGTGACCTTCGCAAAGGGAGCCTCTCTTGATGACCCCCGCGCTCTTTTCAATGCAAGCCTCGACGGGAACGCCAGGCGAGCTATTGACATTTTAGAAGGGGGCAAGCTGGACACGGCTGGCTTCAAGGACCTAATTGCCCAGGCGGTCGCTCTCAACCGGAGTTTGGGTCAGGCTAAGAAGCACTAAAACCTGGCTTGCATCGAGCCCTTAGGCTAAGCCCTGGCATGCTTTTTTGGGCCCCTGATTTCTAGGCAGGCTTTACACACCTGGTCAAGCACTTAGCTGGAAGTTGCGCAGGTGTACCTGATTAGGTACACTTTAGAGGTGGAAAGTGCTGGTGAGATGATCCGGGCAGCTAGAAGCGCTGCAGGGCTTTCCCGGTCAGAACTGGCGCGTCTAGCCCGAACATCACGGTCAGCCATATCGAGGTACGAGTCTGGAGATACCGAACCAACTCTTCCCGTCTTGCGT
>DAIDHF010000056.1:0-1529 GCA_027452005.1 Acidimicrobiales bacterium | reverse complement strand
CGGGCGGCTGGTGCTGACATTGCCTATGTTCCCCAAAGTAACTTGAATGAAGGAATGTTACGTAGTCCGAGCAATCACTCCACCGATTCGGACCCAGTTCAATCCAACCGATTGAGGGAGGTGCTTTTGCGAGCCGCCACTATAAAAGAGAGTCGGGCCGGGCATGTCGTGGTGAACACTAAGATGGACTCACAGTGGCCTGTCTTCAAGGATATAGCTAAATCTCGTGACAAATGAGTTATCTACTTCTGTAAACTTTGACGATAAGCTCAAATGGGTACTCGTCCAATTTAACGAAAGCCATATCCCATATGCAATTGGTGGGGCTCTTGCCTTGGGATATTATGTTTTAGAACCACGGGCGACCCACGATATTGACATCAACGTCTTTGCTCGAATTGACCATGCAGATGACGTATTAGATTTGCTATCTGAGCATGTAAACATCACGGTTGAGCAAAAATCCAAGTTGTTGATAGACGAGCAGATAAGACTCTTCTGGGAAGAAACCCCTCTAGGCATTTTTTTTATGAATCTAGAACTTCATCAGAGAATGCGCGATAAAGTCCAGCTGCGAGAGTATGCGGGTATTCCAATGCCGATCTTGTCTGTAACGCACTTAGTAACTTGCAAGGCCATTTTCAATAGGAACAAAGACTGGGTAGATATTGACACGGTCCTAGCCCATCCAGATCTCGACAAGGCCGAGGTGACTAATTCGATAGTCGAGATATGTGGGAAGAAGAGTCCACAGTACCGAATATGGAACCAGGTGACGAGCTCTCCCGTTTCGATGACTTATGAAGACTTCCAGATGCTCTCCTTGAAGAAGATTGCCGAGAGTAGTCACACTTCGCGTACTACCAGGTCAATCCAACACCTAGGTAACAAGAAGAAGTAGGCGTCATTTCCAACGGGCAACTGAGCCAGTCCAAGGAGCAGTCCACGGTTACGGGACCCGACTCAATTAGCCAGCTTTAGTCGCTTACTACTGGGTTTCGTCTACTAGTTTGTAACCAATACCTCGTTCGGCCTCTATTGAGCACTTGCACCCGGGTACTTGCGACAGTTTGATCCTAATTCGTCGGACGTGCTCGGTAACCGTGGCTGGATCCTGCCAGTCGTCTTTGGACCCCCAGGCCCCGTTGAGGATCTCTTCCCTTGAAAACACCCGTCCGGGTTTAGTGGCCAAAAGGGCGATCAGGTCAAACTCGCGCCGTGAAAGGGCGACCTCGGTTTCCCCGACAGTTATCTGTCTACCCTCCCGGTCGACGCTCAAATTGCCCACGGACAAGACCGCCCCTTGATCTAATCCGCCACCTCGACGGCGCATTACCGCCCGAACCCGGGCCTCTAGTTCGCCAATAGAAAACGGCTTGGTCAGATAGTCGTCAGCTCCCAGGTCAAGCGCCCTTACTTTGACCGGTTCCTCATCATGTGCAGAAAGTACGATGACCGGCACACTGCTCCACTCGCGGAAGCGGCGCAAAAAGGTAAGGCCATCTAGAGAGGGCAGCGAGAGGTCAAGC
>DAIDHF010000055.1 GCA_027452005.1 Acidimicrobiales bacterium | reverse complement strand
CCAACATTATCCTTGTTTGAAAACAACCAGGGAAGTTCAGCCGGGGGGACTATAATTCAAATCATTGGTAACTCCCTTCTAACTACAACTAGCGTCATGTTTTGTACGACACCTGCGTCATTTAGCGTGGTATCAAATTCAGAACTTCTAGTCACAACCTCACCTGGGACTGGAACAGTTAGCGTTGAAGTAATTACACCCTCTGGTCAGGCTAGTGGCAGTTTTATCTACGCATCTCCAATAATTGGAAATCTTACCGCCAACATATGCCCAACTATATTGTTGGCTGTACTGGCTCCAGTTCGTGTTGAATTTGTCGACATTGAGCTTGAGTTCTTCGAGCCATCTCCTTATTCCAGTTCGTGCTCATCCACAACAAAGGGAACATCCTCATCGTACTACTGGCTTGTCGCCTTCGGGAGCGCGCAATTCCACGGCTCAAAGGGCGCCATGACTCTCAAAAAGCCCATTGTTGGAATGGCTTCTACTTTTGACGGTACGGGGTATTGGCTGGCGGGCCAGGATGGCTCAGTGTACGCATTCGGGACTGCAGAGAAAGAGATACCTTCCCCTCCGTCGGCCCCGCCACCGTCGGCCTCGGGTGCGATAATCGCTGGATTCGCGTCGGATGGTACCGATACGGGCTACTGGGAGGCAGCAACTACAGGCATGGTGTATCCCTTCGGAAGTGCGAGTTCATTTGGTTCAATCTCGCCATCTCCCGCCCACCCCGTCGTTGGCATGGCGGCAAATTGACTGAGTTGAAGGTTACTTTCACCAAGCTCAACCGCAACTTGTTGGTCACACTGGCAGTCATTGCTGTCATTTCTCTCGGGAGTGGATTCATATCAGCCGGTATGAAGATTGCTTCAAGTAGTTCAAAAAAATGCCATAGGCAAGCAACCAAAATAGGTTCCAGGTTACCTACATGTGTAACACCTTTCGCCACGAACACCATTGTCGATTCCATCCAAAACGCTGTCAACAATCATCAAGGTAGTAGTCCAGCCGTCTCATCCATTCAATCCAGCTTCAGCGCAGAGCACGCCACTCTTGTTGCAGGTGGCATCTCGGTTCGACTCGGCATCCCGGCATTCGGCCGGGGTGGGAACGTGGAGATACACCCGGCTCGATATCTACCAACATCAACCGGAGCTATTTACCAAAGCGCACCCATTAGGGAAGTATTCCGCAGAGAAGGTAATGGCAACGTAGAACAGGTCTTCAGCATTGCCAAGGCACCTGTCGGGCGCGGCCCACTGATCATCAAATTCCCCGCGGGAGAAGGTCTGACGGTCACCAATGAGCCCGGGAACTCGGTGGGGATGGGTGAGCAGTCAGGGCCCATGGTGTTCCGTTACGGAGGGCTGGAAGTAAGAGATGCAACAGGCCACCCAATAGCAGGATCTCTGCGGGCGGATAAAGACGGGCGCGACGTCGAGATTTCCATTGACGATGGTCATGCAAACTATCCAATAACCATTGATCCGACATGGGTAGCCAGCCCTGTGCTTCTGGCCCCAGATGGGGGAGCTTTCGCCGGCACCGGTATCGCCCTCGACGGGAACGAGCTCATGATAGGAGGTTGCACCGGATTAACCCCTGATTCTTGTGGACCTGCCAGTTCCAATGCCATATATGTATTCCACAAAGACGGTATTTCATGGAGCAGCGATGGCGTGCTATCCCCGGTGGATGGCACACCGTGTTCGCCGCAGTTTCAGGTTTGGGGTTGTAGGAGCAATGGATTGGGAATCTCGGATGGATTCGGTGATTCAGTTGCGGTTTCTGGCAGTACCGCCATCGCCGGCGCATTCTCATACCCCGAGACTGGTGCCACCAACGGGTGCTCCGAGTTCTGGGCTCCACCCCATAACTACAATTACATCAACTTGGGTCAGGGGAAAGCATATGTCTTCACTAAGGAAGGTTCTACCTGGGTTCAAACGGCTGAATTCCTCCCCACCGATGCGCAGCAATGTGACGATTTTGGCCTTTCGGTCGCAATTGACGGGACTACTGCAGTTGTGGGGGCACCCGGGCATACGGTTGGTGCTAACCAGAACCAGGGAGCCGTCTACGTCTTCCAATTCGACGGGTCCTCCTGGGTTCAGACGACGGAACTGACCGCTTCCGATGGCGAGGCCTCCGACGCTTTTGGAGCGGTAATCGCCTTCGATGGAACCAATATCGTGGTCGGTAGTCCTCTCCATTCCTTCGGTGCCAATTCCCGCGAGGGAGCTGTATACGTGTTCAGTCCTGAGGGGTCTTCCTGGGTGTCATCAGCCGAGATCCCCGATCCTGGTGGAGGTGCCTATGACTATTTTGGCTCAGCCATAAGTGTCTCCGGCACGTCACTTGCAGTAGTGAATAATTCTTCCCTCGCGGTGAAGTCTGCGTATGTGTTCTCGGACAGCCTTGGTGGCTGGACACTGACCTCGCAATTCCCAATCGGACTTTTCCCGCCGAATATCGATATTTCCGGGAACAATCTTGTGGCGGCTGATGCAGTTTATTCTTGGTCAAAATCGACCTGGGACGAAGTTGCCCAGTTCCCCCAGGTCCCGTTTTCGGTGGGTTGTTCTTTTGGTTATCCATTTCCAGTTAACGAGGGCTCTCCAGTTAGCGCGATTAGTGGGAATACTGCGGCATATCTTGGCTATTACTCCGGCTCCTGTAGCGCTGAAGCCCTCTATACGTACTCACTCATCCCCAACGGTTACTGGGAGGTCGCTGCAGATGGTGGGGTGTTTTCCTTTGGTGATGCTGGTTTCTACGGATCGGCAGCAGATTTTAAAGACTTTGGAACCACTGTTGGATTGGTACCCACGCCTGACGGCAAGGGTTACTGGCTTGCATCTGCAACCGGGAAGGTATTTGCATTCGGGGATGCCTCCTATTACGGGTCAAAGGGTGGGCAGATGCTTTCGGCTCCGATTGTTGGGATGGCAGCAACCTCTGACGGCAAGGGTTACTGGTTGGTTGCCTCAGACGGAGGGGTCTTTGCTTTTGGCGACGCTGTTCATTACGGATCGCTCTCAGGAGCGCATCTAATATCGCCTATTGTAGCTATAGCAGCAACTCCTGATGGTCATGGTTATTGGCTCTTAAGCGCGGGGGGAGGAGTATTTACATTCGGCGATGCCCGATTCTACGGTTCGATAACGAGCAACTCCTCATTCACCGCCTCCTCAATGGGGTACATACCACCCAACGGCCCAATTGTCGACATTTCGGCCACTCCCGATGGAAAGGGTTACTGGCTCCTATCGGCGAGCGGGAACATCTTCACATTCGGGGACGCCTTTGGAAGCCCATACGGTGCAGTTTCAGTTACGTCAATGAATCTTTCGGCCCCTGCCGTGGGGATGGTGCCCACGGCAGGCACCACCGGCTACTGGGTAGCGGCATCCGACGGTGATCTCGGTGGTTTCAACGAGGGCCTGTACGGCTCTATGGCTGGTCAAGCCCTGGCAGCTCCAATTGTCGGAATCGCGGCCAGCCCCTAGGAGAGATCTGCAACAAGCTAGCAAGCTAGATGGGCAAACTTGCCATTTCGACAATTAGCACACATTTACCTTTGTCCCAGCCCCAACATTATCCTTGTTTGAAAACAACCAGGGAAGTTCAGCCGGGGGGACTATAATTCAAATCATTGGTAACTCCCTCGGGAAAGGCTATTGGCTTGTTGCTGCAGATGGAGGTGTCTTTACCTTCGGTGATGCAACTTTCTATGGATCGACGGGTGGTATTCATTTGAATCAACCCATAGTCGCGATTTTGGCGGCAACACAAGGGGATGGCTATATACTAGTAGCTAAGGATGGCGGGGTCTTTGCATTCGGGCAGACAGATGCGCCGAACGCAACTCCGCAATCATCAACACCAATTGTCGGAGCAGCGATGGGTCATGACGGTGCAGGAGGTTGGCTGGTTGGAGCGAATGGAACGATCTACAATTCAATTGGAAATGAGGGATTCTACGGGCCAAATATTGCTCCGACACTCCAATACCCGATCGTTGGTATTGCAGGCGGATGAGGAATGGGTAAACAGGTATACATTTTCGTATGTTGCTATATCGAAAAGTTGTAAGGGACGTGTGTGAGCGACTTCCCGGTTGAAATCTCTTGCCTTGGCAGAGTGATCTGTCGCGTCTCAGTTGGGATCTCGTTCAGTCTTCTTGTCATTGTGGCAGGTCTGTGGATGCAAATGGCGCCGTCTGGGGCGCAAGGTCCTGACCCGAGTTTTGCACCAGTGGCAAACCCTTCACCTGGAGAGGTGGTGGATGTGTTGACGAGCATCTCGTGCCAGTCGTGGAATTTTTGCATGGCTGTAGGTATGGTTGGACCTCCTCTCCTCTATTACAACTATGCAGAGCGTTGGAACGGCACCAGTTGGGTTGTCAGCGACGTTACCAACAATCAGCTTACAAACGGGCAACTAAATGGGGTGTCATGTCCAACGACACGTTGGTGCATGGCGGTCGGGGAGCATTACACGGATCTGGAAGTCGAACCGGCTGCCTATACCTGGTCGGCGTCAGGCTGGACTGCAATCGCGCCAGCCTCGCCGAACAGTGCAACTAACACAATTAGTAGTCTTGATGCGGTTTCGTGCCTTTCACAAGATTTTTGCATAGCAGTTGGATACGGAGGTCAATCGACTACTTCCTCAGGGCGTGGATCTGATATCGGGTACTTGCTCATGGAGAAATGGAATGGGCAGACATGGACCGACATATCGGGAAGTACAACGGCGGTGGGAAATCTGACTTCGGTATCTTGCGTTTCCCCGGATTACTGCATGGCTGGAGGTTTCGATTCAACCCGCTCAGCGCTCGCCGAACTCTGGAACGGACTGACGTGGTCCGCTCAAACGGTTCCAGGTGCAGCGCCGGGAGTGGCAATAGACGCTATTTCTTGCGTGTCGGAGACGTTTTGTGCTGCCGGTACTTCAGGCAGTGAGCTCCTAGTGTGGAACGGCAGTTCCTGGCAAAACGTGCCTGGAATTTCTGGCGTTGTTTATAGTGGGATTTCCTGCGTAACTGATGATTTTTGTGTTCTAGTTGGAACTGGGGGAATCGAAGAGTTCCACGGCGGGTCAGGTGTAGCTTTAACAGAACTCGGTGACAGCATGAATGGCTTAAACGCCTGGTGGGGGGTTTCATGTGGCACAGCAACTTCTTGTTCAGTTGTCGGCACGACACTCTCATTTGTCGGTACGACCTTGTATAGCGCAGGAGTGGAGTCGGCAAGCACCTTTATCGAGTCATGGATAGCGCCATTTGTTCGGCCCGCTGTCGGGATTTCACGAATGGGCAGTGGAGGCTACATCCTGGGTGATTCCGGCGGTGGCGTATTCTCCTTCGGCGACGCAGGATACTACGGGTCCATGGCGGGTACGACACTCAATTCGTCAGTGGTCGGGATCTCAACGACCCCTGACGGCAAGGGATATTGGGAAGTGGCCTCGGACGGCGTTGTCTTTACCTTCGGTGATGCAAACTACTTTGGCTCCGTCGCAGGCACGACACTCAATTTGCCCATAGTCGGGATCGCAGCGACTCCCAATGGGAATGGTTACCTAGAAGTGGCCTCTGACGGGGGCGTATTCGCCTTCGGTGATGCAAACTACTTTGGCTCCATGTCCGGTACTACACTCAATGCACCCATAGTCGGGATCTCAACGACCCCTGACGGCAAGGGTTACCTAGAAGTGGCCTCTGACGGGGGCGTATTCGCCTTCGGTGATGCAAACTACTTTGGTTCCATGTCCGGTACTACACTCAATGCACCCATAGTCGGGATCTCAATGACTACCGATGGGAATGGTTACCTAGAAGTGGCCTCTGACGGGGGCGTATTCGCCTTTGGCGATGCACGATATTACGGGTCGAAATCCTAAGCTGACTACCGGTGACATCTATACAGTAGCTGGCAATGGGACAGCATCATATTCTGGGGACGGTGGGCCAGCAGGCGCTGCCGAGCTTAGCCAACCTCAGGCAGTTGCAACCGACCAGGCCGGAGACACAATAATTGATGATTCATATAGTTCTCGCGTGCGGATGGTAGCTGCAAGTAACTGCACGTCAAATTGCCCATATGGGGAGGATGTCCGAAACTTTGTGTAAGAGGTACTAACCCCAATACGGATAGAATCTGTATCTAGAAAGGAAGTACCATGGTAGAAATTAGACAAGAAGTCATCGATGAGTTCCTTGGCGACTATAAGGGGCGTGAAGACTTAGTCGGCCCCGATGGGCTGTTCAGGACTCTGTTCCGCCGCCTGATAGAGAGCGCTGGCGGGGCTGAACTAGAGATGCACCTGGGCTATGAAAAGGGTAGCCCGGCCGGGCGAGGTTCAGGAAACTCCTACATACGATTCAAATGGGAATAGAACCAGTGAGAAAGTCAACTCTTCAACACCAACTACAATGTCCTATGGCTTCAATAGTGCTAACGAGATGACAAGTTACTCAGGTACACTTGGTGGAGTTCAAGGTATAGTTCCAAGTCAGGCCCCAGTGCCAGCAATCAAGACTCCTAATTCAATAAGTACTGGAAAAGCTACGCCAACAACCCTTGTGACCCCTAGAACATCAACTTCAACTCCAGCCTCAGATCCTCCAAGTCAATCGACTGGTTCAAAGGCTAGTAAAGCCACGACTTCAACAAGTACCAATTCGGCCACATCCCCAACTAAGGCAAGTCCAAACACTTCGACAACTGCTTCTCCATCTAAATCATCTGAGAACTCATCGATAAGTACATCTTCCACTAATCCACTATCGCCACCCGGAGCCATTTCTACCAGCCCTCAACATTCAATCCCCAAGGACACATCTACCAGTCCGACAAGTGCTAGCTATACCTACAATGGATCTGGCCTAATGCAGACAGAATCAATTGGTGGAACAACTACTAGCTTCACCTGGAATATAGAGGGCCAGATTCCCGCAATGATTGCCGTAGGCTCCACCTACTACGTCTATGGAGCTAATGGACTGCCTCTAGAACAGATAAATGGCTCTTTTATTATTTACTACTACCAAGACAGAGAGGGATCTACTGTTGCCCTAACTAACTCGTCTGGGGCAGATATTGCAACTTACACATATGATCCATACGGCAACCTGATCAAACCCTGTCCAACCCCAGGTCAAAATGACGCAGGTGGCTCTAGCTACTCATGTGCCACCCAGACAGATACAGGGACAACCCCCTCATCTAACGACATCAACAATCCATTCCTCTATGACGGACAGTATCTAGATCCTGCTTCTGGGCTCTACTATCTAAGGGCTAGATTCTATGACCCGGCGACGGGGCAGTTTATGAGTGTGGATCCTTTGGTGGGGGTGACTGGGCAAGCTTATAGTTATGCGAGTGGGGATCCTCTGAACAGAGTCGACCTATTCGGGTTGTGTAGCAATGGTCAAGAAGGTGGACGATTTACATGTGCTGGCGGTCTATGGGTCTATGACCCCGTTCTCAAGATGGTGCCTCCGCTCGCTTCATATCAACTTCACAGTACGGCGTGGGCACTTAACCAGATTGCCAGCGTATTGAATACTGTCTGGTGGAACTTGTATCAACCTAATCCTAATGAAGCACCATCGGCGTGGACCCAAAGTAACGTGGCGAGCAACTATTCATCATTCGTGAACTTGTTTGTAGAAAATTTCACAGTGTGGCTTACCGAATATACGAGTCCTCAATATAGTCAAGCAATTTTCACCTTCCCAGACGAAAGTGTTGGTTGGTTTATCGTCGACAACTTCTATGCTGCCCTCAACCAAGTCAGTGCCGAGAACCTGTTGAATTATATTCTGATGCGTTCCATTACGACGATTATCTCCGGAATTGCAGATGCAGGCTACATCGCACAGGGAAATTGTGTTCTGGCCTGATAGTGGGGTTCTTCTTAAGATCAATGCCTTTGCGTTACACTATAACTACTTTGGCAATATTCTGTGCTCTACTGGCATCATGTAGTTCGCCATCCGCTTACTATTCAAGTAGTGGCAGTGCGTCTCCCCAAAAAGCAATACGGGGGTTCTATTCGTCCATAGCGAGGGATGGAATCTATGAGGCAGCCTCCTTTGTAGATCCACGTGAGCGAAGCGCGTTCATCAGTAACCGTGGATATATGGCAATCGATTACAAAAATATTCGTACGTCCAAGTTGGGAATTCATTTCTTGCTTTCGTCTGGGAAGCTAGTTCTATTTGCGCTGACTGGAACGTTTTGCATCACGCATCAAGGGTGCTCGTCAAACTGGTCAACACAAGTGGATGACATAAGTTATTTGGCATACGCTACTAAATCAGGCGGATTATGGTACGTTACATGGCCGTTGGCCAAGAAGAACACGTTTGTTCACGGGCAACAGTTCAGGTACCCCCTGGCAACCAGACCTGATCTTTGAATAGTCGGACTCCTCGCTAGGAGGCTACTCATTTAATCGATATGAATACTCGCGATTTTCTGTTCGTTATGGGAAAATAGTTTATGGCCATAGTGGTGGCGGGTCCCCATTTGTCGGTCCACCCCATATGTTAGTAAGTCGCACTTTAGGATACCATCGCCAGGTCTTGATTGGCAGATATCTTGAAGGTTCCTGGGGTGCCATCCAAAAGGAAACAACATATCAACTTTACATAATTAATATTATTGGCAGTATATCGTTAGGCGAGGGGGAGTGCATAGACTGGCAGTCGGATTGAACTAGTCGTTAGCTTGTTGAGAAATTCATTCTTCAATTGTCGCAGGGAGAACTGACGAACATAATCTCACTAAATGAGTGGACGTGGCACGTCAATAAATCACAGAGGCATCCAAACAATTTTTCCCTGCTCAAGCGCAATCAAAATGGCGAATTCAAGGACCCTCAACGCTAGGTATTCTCATCCTTCAACTGGTCAACTTCCACCTAAAGGTTGGAGAACTACTAGTAGGTCTTAGGTAGCCAAGTAAAACGAACCACAATTCCTGAATCTGCAAGCGAATGTCTCATTGCGCAACCGGTGCCTCTTTGGCGACGAGCCTTCGAGTTGCCGGGAACCGACTTGCGTTACCTCTAGTTATTAGTGCCAAGGCTTACGACATTGATATAGCCAACCTTTACAATAGTCGGCTTCCTAGAGTGTTCTTGCTGGCCAAGAAGGAAAGCTAACTGGACGGTGGTCAACGGCCCAAGGCACTATTTGGATACAAACTGCCCCCGGCCAACGGGATGGGCTAAACTGTCAGGCTTGAACCAAAAACCGAGAGGAACCGAAAAACAAAGTGCAATATGACGTAGCCGACCTGAAGCTGTCGGGACTTGGAAGACAGAGAATAGCCTGGGCCGACTCAAACATGGGGGTCCTGGCCTCCATTAAGGAGCGGTTTGCCAAGGAGAAACCTCTGGACGGGATCACGGTTGCGGCCTGTCTGCACGTGACCACGGAAACGGCCAACCTACTTAGAACCCTTAAGGCTGGCGGAGCGAGTGTGGTTGCGTGTGCCTCTAACCCCCTGTCTACCCAAGACGACGTGGCGGCCTCGTTGGTTGAACACGAAGAGATCCCGGTCTTCGCAATAAAGGGCGAGAGTGCCGAGGTGTACTATCGCCACATCGATGCCGTCTTGGACATGAACCCCAAGATGACCATGGATGACGGGTGTGACCTGGTTTCTCGACTCCACTCACTTCGACCTGACCAGACCAAGGAAGTGTTGGCCGGGACCGAGGAGACCACCACCGGGGTAATCCGCTTGAGGGCCATGGAAGCCGAGAATGCCCTCAGATTTCCAATCGTGGCCGTCAACGACGCCGACACCAAGCACATGTTCGACAACCGCTACGGAACCGGCCAGTCAACCCTGGACGGGATTATCAGGGCTACCAACGTGTTGTTGGCGGGCAAGGTCTTGGTCGTGGCCGGATACGGATACTGCGGGAAGGGCCTGGCCAGTCGTGCCCGGGGGATGGGCGCTCAGGTCATCGTTACCGAGATCGACCCCTTGCGAGCCCTAGAGGCCGTAATGGACGGATTTCGGGTAGTCCCCATGGAAGAAGCCGCCCGCGAGGGTGACATCTTTGTCACGGTAACCGGCAACCGGGACGTGTTGCGGGCAGAGCACTTCAGGCTCATGAAAGACGGGGCCATCTTGGCCAACTCGGGACACTTTGACATCGAGATCGACCTGAAGACTCTCGACGAGATCGCCGAGGGTGAATCACGCGAGATCCGCCCCTTCGTCCAAGAGCACCGGGTAGCCGGAAAGCGGATCCTGGTAATCGCCGAGGGTCGCCTGGTCAACCTGGCCGCCGCTGAAGGTCATCCGGCCTCGGTTATGGACATGAGCTTTGCCAACCAGGCCCTCGCGGCAGAATGGGTTGCCAAGAACGCCTCTAGCTTGCAGGCCAAGGTCTACAACGTCCCGGCCGAAATTGACAGGGAGATAGCCAGGTTGAAGCTCGAGACCATAGGTACCCAAATCGACCGCCTCACCCCGGCCCAGGAAGAGTACCTGGCCTCTTGGACCACCGGGACCTAGTCGCCTTTTGTCCACCCGGGTAGATTGTTTCAGTTTTTTCTCAAACTGAAACAAAAAAGATGGGTCCATTTTGGCAATAGAGGGGTAGAATAGGGGTGATGAGTTGCGTACGGGTCTGTGGTTGAAAGTCGATGCTAGTCGCGGGCAAAACGACCCACGTAAGGCAACCCTTGTTGCCGAGCATGGCGCGATTTAGAAGTAAGTCCTGCCGTCCGATTCAACCACCCGGGTTGAACGTGGCGAGAAAGGCGGAAATCCCGATTCAGGCAATCTTGTTGGCAGGTAATCCGGAGTGGTCTAGCCTGACGGCGATCACACACGGACCATGTCATGCGCCGACAGGCGTTGGCACTTTTTTGGTTCGTGGTTCCCGGTCTTGCGCCGAGGTTGTCGGGATCAGGCCTTCTGCAGGCGGGTGTGGGGTCAAAGACCAGGTCAGCCGTACGTAACTCACTTTCAGGTAAAACTAAATAGATAGTTCAAGGAGGCGCAGGTAGTGAACGTGTTGGTAAGTTCAAAGAATGTCGAGGTGCCCACTTCGTTGGTACGAAACGCCGAAGAGAAGCTCTCTCACCTAGGTCGCTTACTCGGGGGACTAGAGCGTGCCGAGGTCCGCTTTGTAGAGGAGAAAAACCCTCGGATCTCCCAAAAGGACTCGTGCAACCTGAAAGTGGTCTCCAGGAACAAGGTGATCCGGGTTCACGGAGTAGCCCATGACCCTGCCGCCGCCTTAGACGTGGTCGTCAACAAGGCCATTCACAGACTGGCCAAGACCAAGGCGCACTGACCCAGCCACACCCTTCTAGGGTCATTCGTGCACCTAATGGTCCCCTGGTAGACAGCCCGGGTAGCTAAACCGATAGGATGGGGGAACATGAGTGTATTCCAGAAATTCCTCCGGGCAGGTGAGGGCAAGAAGGTAAAACGCCTGGCCGAGCTGGTCCAGCCCATAAATGACTTAGAGCCAGAGATCAAGGCGCTCTCCGATGAGGGTTTGGCGGGCAAGACGGTAGAATTTCGAGACCGTCTAGAGAATGGGGAAAGTCTCGACGACCTGCTCATTGAGGCTTACGCGGTCGTCCGAGAGGCCGCTTCCAGGGTTATTGGCCAACGCCACTTCGATGTCCAGCTGATGGGTGGAATGGCCCTTCACTTTGGCTGGATTGCCGAAATGAAGACCGGAGAGGGCAAGACCCTGGTCTCAACCCTCCCCGCGTACCTAAATGGGCTAACCGGCGAGGGAGTTCACATGGTCACGGTCAACGACTACCTGGCCGAGCGGGACTCAAAGTGGATGGGTCGGGTTCACCGGTTCTTGGGTCTCAACGTGGGTCTAATTGTTCCAGGACTAGACGAGTCTATTGTTAGACGTCAGGCGTACGCGTGTGACATAACCTATGGTACCAACAACGAGTTCGGGTTCGATTATCTACGCGACAACATGGTCATGTCGCTAGATGCCATGGTCCAACGGGGTCACAACTTTGCAATTATTGACGAGGTCGATTCAATCTTGATCGACGAGGCCAGGACTCCACTAATCATAAGTGGACCCTCAGAGGAGTCAGCTCAGCTCTATTACAAGTTCGCCTCAATTGCCAACTCTCTCAAGAGAGACCTGGACTACGAGGTAGACGAGGAGAAGCGTCAGGTATATCCAACCGAGGCCGGTATTGACAAGGTTGAAAAGCAACTCGGGATTGCCAACATGTATGACGCGGTCTCGGTCAACTACGTGCACCACCTCAACAAGGCCCTACAGGCCAAAGAGCTCTACCGCCTAGACCGTGAGTACATTATTCACGACGGCGAGGTCAAGATTGTAGATGAGTTCACCGGCAGGACCCTTCATGGGAGGCGCTGGAGTGAGGGTCTCCACCAGGCCGTTGAGGCTAAAGAGCGAGTCAAGATCATGGAGGAGAACCACACCTGGGCCACGGTCACCCTCCAGAACTACTTTCGACTCTATGACAAACTGGCCGGGATGACCGGGACGGCTGAGACCGAGGCGGCCGAGTTTGCCAACACCTACAACATGGCCGTGGTCCCAATCCCAACCCATCGCGACATGATCAGGGTCGACAAGTCCGATTTGATCTTCAAGACCGAGCTGGCCAAGTTCAACGCGGTCATCGACGACCTGGAAGACAGGCACGCAACCGGCCAACCGGTCTTGGTCGGGACCGCCTCGGTTGAGAAGTCCGAGGTTCTCTCCAAGATGCTCGAAAAGCGTGGGATCCCCCATAACGTGCTCAATGCCAAACAGCACGCCCGAGAGGCCATGGTCGTGGCCCAGGCCGGGAGGCTTCATGCCATAACGGTTGCCACAAACATGGCCGGGAGGGGAGTTGACATCCTCCTCGGGGGGAACCCCGAGAATCTGTCCCTGGAAGAGTTGGCCTCAAGAGACCTCGACCCTGAATCTGAGGAGTATGGGTCAGTCAGAGACAAGCTCCTGGCCGAGTACACCCAGCGATGCAACCAGGAGGCCACCCAGGTTCGTGAGCTAGGCGGGCTTTACGTGTTGGGCTCTGAACGACACGACTCTCGGCGTATCGACAACCAGCTCAGGGGTCGTTCGGGCCGACAGGGAGACCCTGGTGAGAGCCGGTTCTATCTATCCCTAGAAGACGACCTGATGTCACGGTTTGCCACCGGGGCCATGAGCTGGGTCATGGACAAGACTCTCCCAGATGACATCCCCATTGAGGCCAAGATGGTCACCAAGGCCGTAGAGCGCGCCCAGGGGACCGTGGAGGCCTACAACTCCGAACAACGCCAAGACGTGCTCAAGTACGACGAGGTAATGAACGAGCAGCGTAAGGTCGTATACGGGCTTCGCAGGCAACTCCTGGAGGGGTCGGATCTTAGAGACAAGATCTTAACCATCCTAGAAGGAGCTATCAGGGGATGCCTGGAAGCAACCTGTCCGTCTGACTTCCACGAGGAGTGGGACATCGAGGGGCTAATCAGTGAGGTATCCCTGTACTTTCCGACCAAGTTCTCCGAGGATGAACTAAAGGCCGCCGAGGATCGTGATCATATCTTTACGTCCTTGCACGCCGAGGCCACCAAGTACTACGAGGACCGAGAGCAATCCCTCCTAGAGGGCGGAGCCGAGTCCTTTCGACAGCTAGAGCGAGACGTCATGATCCAGATCATCGATCAGAGGTGGAGAGAGCACCTCTCTGAGATGGACTACCTAAGAGAGGGGATCGGACTGAGGGCGATGGGTCAACAAGACCCCCTGGTTGCCTGGCAGAACGAAGGCCATGACATGTTCGTGAAGCTCATGGCCCTTATCGATGATGACTTTCTGAAGTTTATCATGCACATTGAGGTTGTCCCCCAAGTGGTCCAACCAGTCAACCTAGATCAGGCCAGTTACATATCCCAAGACGACCCACTATCTGCTCCCCAACTGGCCGGGGTCGGGGCTGCAATGTCGACAGTTCCCGGGCTGGCCACACCTGGTTCCCCGGATCTCTCAGGAGTGCCTAGTCAAGGTCCGGTGGCCACGGGAGGGCCAGGCCAAGGCGGACCTGTCCCAGGCACCCAGGCACCCCTCGTCAAGGATGCCCGGGAGAAGTTAGGCCGAAATGAGCCCTGCTGGTGCGGGACCGGCCAAAAGTTCAAGAACTGCCACGGGCGCTCGTAACAAGTTATCTCGGCCATGCAAGACTATAGCGGGCAACTGGGCTCTATTGAACGGCGCATCCATGAAGCCACCCAGTACTTAGGGGTTGAAAGACTCAAAGGTGAACTGGTCGAGTTAGAACAGGAGATTTCTCGCCCAGATCTGTGGGACGATCCCGACAATGCCCGGCACTTGACCACCAGGTTTGGACGGGCCAAAGACGACGTGGACCTGACGACCAACATGACCTCAATGCTGGCAGATGCCCGGGCGCTCTATGAGTTGGGACTAGAAGAGTCTGACGACTCGGTCGAGACCGAGATAGTTGACCTACTTGAGAGTCTCACTCGACGTCTCGACGCCTTGGAACTTAGGGCCCTGTTTTCAGGCGACTACGATGAGTCGGACGCGATCTGTGAGATACACTCGGGTGAAGGTGGAACCGACGCCCAGGACTGGGCCGAGATGATGCTCCGGATGTACTTGAGATGGGCCGAGCGACGCGGATTTGAGGTCGAGTTAGACGAGGTATCACCCGGGCAAGAGGCCGGGATACAGTCGGCAACCTTTATTGTGAAGGGACGTTTTGCCTACGGCCTACTCGGGGCCGAGCGCGGTGTACACCGGCTGGTGAGGATCTCCCCGTTTGACTCTCAACGCCGTCGCCAGACCAGCTTTGCCTCCTTTGATCTGGTCCCCCTGCTCGGTGACGACTCAAATGACGTCGAGATCGACGACAAGGATCTCAGGGTGGACACCTATCGGTCTTCCGGGGCCGGGGGTCAGCACGTGAACGTGACCGACTCGGCGGTCAGGATCACCCACCTACCCACCGGGATTGTGGTGTCGTGTCAGAACGAGCGCAGCCAGCACCAAAACAAAGCCCGTGCCCTCCAGATTTTGGCCTCTAAACTTGCCGAGGTGGCCCGGCAGGAGAGAATCGAGGCTATCAACTCCCTGGGGGGTCCAAAGTCAGACATCTCCTGGGGGAGCCAGATTCGGTCCTACGTGTTGGCCCCGTACCGGATGGTAAAGGACCTCAGGACCGATTATCAGGTTGGAAACGTGGACGGGGTCCTCGACGGAGACCTCGACGGGTTCATGGACAGCTTCGTCCGCTGGCAACGAGGCAAACTGGGAACCTGAAAAAGCCCAGTTCAAGGGTGGTTTTTGGAAGTCATGGCTCACCCAGGGCAAAATCAGGAACTGCTAAGCTAGAACGGTCCCCTCCAAACAGGTGCTCTTATGATTCGATTTGAAAACGTGGCCAAGACATACAAAGAAGGTACCGTGGTTGCCCTCGAGGCCTGCTCGACCGAGATCCAAAAGGGTGAGTTCGTGTTCCTGGTCGGGTCGTCGGGGTCTGGTAAGACCACCTTTCTCAAGCTCGTCCTCCGGGATGAGATGCCCGACTCGGGAAAGATCTGGGTGGCCGGCAAGCAGATCGGGAAGCTCTCTCACTGGAAGGTTCCCTACCTCCGGCGCAACATCGGGTGCGTCTTCCAGGACTTCCGTCTACTACCCAACCGGACCGTGCACGAGAACGTGGCCTTTGCTCTAGAGGTGATTGGTCGACCCCGACACGTCATCTCGGCTCAAGTCCCCCAGGTCTTAGAGCTGGTCGGGCTGCTCAAGAAAAAGGACCGATACCCCGACGAACTCTCAGGGGGAGAACAACAACGTGTCGCGATCGCCCGGGCCTTTGTGAACCGCCCCCTGGTCTTGCTCGCTGACGAGCCCACCGGGAATCTCGACCCGGGAACCACCCGGGGGATTATGCGTCTCTTAGACCGGATAAACAAGACCGGGACCACGGTCGTCATGGCCACCCACGACTTTGTAATAGTCGACTCCATGAGACGCCGGGTAGTCGAACTCTCCCAAGGGCGGGTCATTCGAGACCAGGTGCGGGGGATCTATGGGTATTAGACAACCATCCCGGGAATCCGTGCCAGCAAAATTTGATCGTGAATCCGAGATAGATCTCAAGGCGACCTTGTCGGGCAATGCCCGCTCTTGTCACGGGAGGCGCTAGTGGCAATCTCGGTCGAGTACGTGGTCAAGGAGACCACCAACAACCTCTGGCGCAACTGGATGGTCTCGTTGGCCGCCGTGGTTACCGTGGCCCTGTCATTGTCCTTTGTTGGCGTCGCCCTCCTGTTCCGCCAGGAAGTCGACAATGCCACGGCCCGTTGGCAGAGCGGGGTCACGCTTGCCATATTCATGAACTCCTCGGTGACCTCTCTGTCCAATCCCCAGGCCAAGGCGGTTGAGGACCAACTGGCCAACATGTCCCAGGTTTCCCGGGCCACCTTTTGCGGCCAGAACTGTGCATATAGAGAGTACCGGGGGATGTTCAGGGGGGACCCCACCATGGAGTCGGCCATTACTAACCCATCACAGCTTCCGGTCTCATTTAGGATAAAGCTCAAGCACGCCGCCCAGGCTGGATCGGTAGGCTCCGTGTTCACCAACCAGCCCGGGGTCCAAGCCATCGAGTACGCCAAGGGCGAGGTAGAGCAACTCCTCAAGATCTCCAGCTTCCTCCAAGTGGCCTCTCTAGTGGCCGCGTCCGCCTTGTTGGTCTCCTCGGTCGTGCTCATCTTGAACTCGATCCGCCTGGCCATCTTTGCTCGACGAAAAGAGGTCGAGGTGATGAAACTGGTCGGGGCCACCAACTGGTTTATCCGGGTCCCCTTTATGGCCGAGGGACTCATCCAAGGTCTCGTCGGGGCTCTCATCGGGTGTGGTCTTACCTCGTTCTTTGTATCGGAGTTTAGGAAGCTAATCGCTCAGAACAATATCAAGCTCCTTCAACCCATGACGGCCTCGGCTGGCGAAGAGGTCGTCGTGTACATCTTGTTGCTCATATTCGGGAGCCTGGTCGGTGCGGGGGGATCTGCAATTGCCCTACGCCGATTCCTCGACGTATGACCGACCCGGTGATCTCTCGGGAGATCCACCGAGGTCTCTTTATATCGAGAGTTATTCAACGGACAACTTCCAAGTGTTTCTCATTGAACAATCAGCGACTGCTTTCCCCGTCGTCAAGGGCGGGGAGATTCACAGACTAGACCGTGAGAATCGGAGCGCACGTGTCGTCGGCTGGGGGGCCAGCTCGGGCCGTTGAACGCGGTGACCAGATGGGAGCCCAGGTGGTCCAGATCTTCACCCAGAGTCCCAGGGCCTGGCGTCCCCAGCCCATCACCCAAGACCAGGCCGACAGCTGCCATGAGGCCCTCGGGGCCACCCGGGTTGTCGAGGCCATCTACTGTCATGCAACCTACCTGATCAATCTGGCCTCTCCTGACCGGGAACTCTTGGCCAAGTCAACCTCTTGTTTTGCCTCAAACCTGGTGGCCGCCGCGATGATCTCAAGTTCTGGACTTATCTTTCACCCGGGCAGTCACCGTTCTACAAGTATCTCAGCTGGAATTGAGTCAATTGCCCGGTCAATAGCCCGGGCTATTGACGAGGTGAGCGAGTCTCTTGCCGCCCTAGACTCTGTGCCGGTCTTGTTCGAGAACACGGCCGGGGCTGGCGACACCATTGGCCGAACCTTAGAAGACTTAGCCGGTCTAATTGACCGGACCCGTGAATTGTGTGGTGCCAGTACCGAGTTGGGGGTGTGTATAGACACCCAGCACCTGTGGGCCTCAGGTGTCAATATTGCCGACCGGGCAAGTCTTGGCGAGTACTTTGTTGAACT
>DAIDHF010000054.1 GCA_027452005.1 Acidimicrobiales bacterium | reverse complement strand
AAGAAGGCATGGCTGAGCCCGCCCGGGCGGTCGGCCAGCAGCAGATCGGCCAGGGCCTCGGCGGGTTCGCTGGTGAAGAACCCGGTATGGGCATAGGCCAGACGGGCGGCCTGCGCACCGATCGCCGCCGCCACCCCCGAGTTGGCCGACCAGATCCTGCGGGCATGCTCCACTTAGTACCCGGGAGGATTCTTAGGGGTGTTATCTCGGTAGTCGTCTTAGTCGGGCTGGCCGGGTGCAACTCGTCAGGTACCGGATCTCAGCTAGCCAGGTCGTCGTGCCAGCAGATTACCCGGGGACTGGCCATCTATGACGAGATCGGCCACGCGACCACCCAACAACAGGCCGAGCATGAACTCGCCCGGGCGAACGCCTACCTCGAGGCCGCACAGCCAATTGCCGCCCAGGCAGCCCTCGATAACGGGACCTGGCAGGCCCTCATGACCACCCTTCAAGAGGTCGACCGGGTTCCAATTGCCAACCTCAAGACGGCCCTGGACAGACAGTGCTCAAACGCCCTGGGCAAGTCGGTTTCCTACTGAACCCCCGGGCTAACCTGGCTTTTAGTCGGGTTGGACGAGGTAAAGCTCTCAGGGCTGACCACGTCTACGTCAATCCGTTCGGCATCAGACCACAAACGTTCAATATCGTAATAAGATCTAGCCTCGTCAATGAATACGTGAACCACGAACTCACCAAAGTCGAGTAGGACCCACCGGGCATCGTCATAGCCCTCGACGCTCATTGGAGACAGTCCATAGAGGGTTCGAAACAACCTCTCGATCTCCTCGGCAATTGTCCTGACCTGGCGCGGATTGGAACCAGACGTGATCAAAAAGTACTCGGTAATTCCAATAAGGGGACCAACTCGAAGGACCGTCGTATCGGTGGCCTTCTTAGCTGACGCTCCCCGGGCGACGGCTAGAACCATGGACTCGGAGGACTCAAGGGTGGAGACCGGGGTGGCAGTCACCTCTTCGGCCTCTGTCGAGGCCCCGGACCCGCTAGCCGTTGACGTGGAAGTCTGCTCCTATAATCACCGTCATATCTACAATACCCCCTGGATTGTAAGAGTGGAGGATGGTTCCCAAACCGAGCATACGCTGGACTTTTGCGGCGTCCTGCACCCCGGTCTTGTCATAGGTGATTATCTCGGTGTGGTTATAGCCAAAACAGGCCTGCTGTCCACTCGATTGGGTCGTGCACGCGTTGCCCGTCAGGGTGACCTGTGCGTAGGGCACGATCCGCAAGATCCCCTGCTCATCAACCCCTAAGGCCCCGGTCCCATTTAGAAGCTGGACCTTGGGCCGATTCCGGTAGGTGAAGGCCTGATCGGGATACAGGCCTGGAGCTAGTGTCTCATACTGGGCCTGGTCAAACTGGAACTCCTGCGGGGCCCCCTGAGTGGGTGCAGCCATCTCGGTGGCCGGGATCACTTCAATCTCCGGGGTCCCCTTGGCCAGGTCGTCCAGGTACTTGGCAACCATGCCCGCCCCGGGCACCTGAGACCCGACCCCGGTCGTAGTTGAACCCCCCGAACCGGGCTGGCTGGAAGTCGTGTTCTGCCTGGATGATCCCTGTGTCCTGATTGCATTTACCCACCCGTTGAACAGCTGACCAATCCGGGCGAGCTGCTCGACACTTCCTCCACCCGAGGTGTCGGAGATAAAATCACCCACCTGAGACGGGGCCACACTGGTTGGCCCGGGTCCAAAACTTTCCCCGGGCGAGCCCTGAGCGGGTGTGATCTGGGTGGGCAGGTTAACCGTGACTGGACCCACCCCGTCTAGGAGAGACTCTAGTCCGAGGTAGTTCACGCTAATACTCGACCCAACCTGTATTCCTAAGAGGTTCTCTAGGGTCGCAATTAGCTTCTCACTGGCCGGTGAGTTCGGGGTTGACTCAAGAGCGTTCGTTATCTCCTGAGGTCCCCCCGGAACAACCATCGTGAGAAGGTTGGGCGGGATCACCAGCACTGAACCCCCGCGTCCAGAGAAATACGGGGCAATCACTAAAATGGCCTGCACGTCACCGGACTGATCCGACACGGCCATTGCCAGGGGAAGTATCCCAGAACGACCTGTTGTCCGGTGGAGCCCATGGTGGCCCCTCTTTGGAGTTCGCCCGGTTGAGTGGAACCTGACCACGAAAAAGGATCCGGCCACGACCAGGGAAACTATCAATAACCCAGCCAGTCGACGATTGCGCCGTTGACGCTTTTGACGCTCTCGCCTCCACGAGCGCATCCCCAGGGTACCCTTGGGAAGGACTACGGGGCCCGTGTTTCCATACGGCGCCGGGTCATGTCCTGGGGAGTTGGGATACATCTAGTTATGCCTGTTCAAGATTGTAGAAGGTCGTGGCTCTGAAGAAGTCTCGGCCCTAGCTAACACCATAGAGCTTGTTCCTGGCAATATAGCCCACGACGAGATCCGGGACTAGTTCGCCAACCGGAACCCCACGGGAGAGGAGGTCTCGGATCTGGGTGGAAGAGACCTCGAGGCCGTCGATGGTCAGATAGGTCATCTTTGCCTCTACCCCTCCAGGTGAGGTTAACGGGGGGCCTGTTCTGGGAGCACCTGAACCCCCTCGTGGCAGGGGTGTACCGGGTCTGTTGACCACGACAATGCCTGCCCGAGAAAATAGCTCGTCGGTCCTCTCCCAGCTGGTCAACTCACCTTCCAGGTCAGAGCCGACCACAAAAGAGAGCTCGGCCTCGGGATAGATCAAGGCCAGATCGGACACGGTATCACCACTATAGGTGACTCCCCCTCGGCGGATGTCTACGTCTGAAACCACAACCGCCCGATCCGAAACCGTTGCAAGTCTGACCATCTCCAGGCGGTCACCCGGGCTGGCAAGGGCCCGGGTCGCCTTCATCCACGGGTCGTGGGCCACCACCAAGACGACCAGGTCAAAGTTATAGCGGTCTCGCAACTGCCGAGCCAACTCAACGTGGCCCGAGTGGACCGGGTCAAAGGTTCCCCCGACAACCGCAACCGTCTTCGGGGTCATGTCGTTCAACGGGTCCCTCTCGCGGGTCATCAATCTTTGGCGTACTAGTGTCCGGTAAGTCCGGCCACGATAGATTCGAACGCGTCAAGTTCTGCCTCATGGATGACCCAGTAGGACAACCCCCATCTCTCGCGACACGACAGGATCTTCTCGGTTATCTCGGCCTCAGATCCGATTAGAGCCGATGGGGTCTCGGAAATCTGGTCCACGCTAAAGCCCAGGGCTCCTGACAGGTTCTCACGAACCTCTTTCCCGTTATCAGTCACGGTAACAAAAAAAGTCAGGCTCTGGAGTTCAATCGCGTCAAAGCGGTCCCCGGCTGCCTTTTTGACCCAACCTATGCGCTTGTCCACGAACTCACCAGACGCACTGGCCAGGACCTCGGGCCCTATATATCCTGCTGCCAGGTTAGGGTTTATTCCCACAATGTCGGCCTGACGACCGGCAATTGAGAGGACCCGGGGCGACCCACCTCCAATAAGTAGCCGGGGGTGAGGAGTAGAATATGGCTTTGGACTACCGGTCAAGTCCACCAGTTCGTAGTAGGCCCCAGAAAACTTGACCGGTTTTCCAGACCAGACCAACTTCATCACGTCTATGGCCTCTTCAAATCTGGCCACCCTGACCTTGGGCTCGTCATAGGCCATACCGGCCTGGTCGTAGTCGGACTTCATCCACCCGGCCCCCATTCCAACCTCCAGGCGACCCTGGGACATGACGTCCAGTGTGGCCAACTCCCGGGCAAGTACCACCGGATGTCGGTAGTCATTTCCCAGTACCAGGGTTCCCACGTTCAAGGTACTAGTCACCTCCTGGGCCACGGTCAGGGCAACCAGGGGGGCCAACTGCTCATTGAAGTGATCGGGGAGAAACAGGGTTGATATTCCGGTTGCCTCAACGCGTCTGGCGAGGTCCCTCCAAGACTTGGGATCGTGTAGCTGAGATGCCTGAAGTCCGAATCGTATTGTGTGCATAGTCGATCATACAACTAAATCAATCGCCCCGAGATTAGACGGGCCATAACGGACAAGGCTTAGTTCAATTAGACAAGTCCCTGGTAAATCGGTCAAAGTTATAACGTGGGATCTAGAGAATGGACACCCGACTCCTGGCAGGGGAAAAGCGCCGCCCAACAGCCCATTTGGCCCGACCCCGCAGAACTAGAGCGCGTCCAGAAGTATCTATCTGGGGTACCCCCACTTGTATTTGCAGGTGAGGCCCGGAGTCTGACCCGGGCTCTCGCCTTGGCCAGCCAGGGTAAGGCCTTCGTGCTCCAGGCTGGTGACTGTGCCGAGTCATTTAGTGACTTCTCAGCCGACTCGATCAGGGACAAGTTAAAGGTGATCCTCCAGATGGCCGTCGTGTTAACGTACTCTTCAGGGGTACCCGTGGTTAAGGTGGGCCGGATTGCCGGTCAGTTTGCCAAGCCCAGGTCACTTCCAACCGAAGAGGTCGACGGGACCACGATCGAGGCCTTCAGGGGGTTCATAGTCAACGACGAGGCCCCCACGGCCAAGGCCCGCCAGCCCGACCCGGCCAGGATGATCACCGCGTACAACCAGAGTGCGTCGACTCTGAACCTGCTCCGGGCCTTTACAAAAGGGGGCTTTGCGGACCTGTCCCAGGTTCACACCTGGAACCAGCTCTTTGTGGCCTCCTCAAAAGAGGGTAGGCGATACGAGTCTATTGCTGACGAGATTGACCGGGCCTTGCGCTTTATGAGGGCCTGTGGGATTGATCCGGCCACCGAGGAGTCCCTACACGTGGTCGACTTCTACACCTCCCATGAGGCACTTATCCTCCCCTACGAAGAATCTCTTACCCGCAAGGACTCTCTGACCGACAAGTACTACGACTGCTCGGCCCACATGCTCTGGTGTGGCGAACGCACCAGGCAACCAGACGGGGCTCACCTGGAGTTCCTGTCTGGGATCAACAACCCGGTTGGGTTGAAGATCGGTCCCACGATCTCTGCCGACGAACTGATTGACCTGTGTAAGATTCTCGACCCCGACCGCGTTCCTGGGCGCCTGACCTTGATCTCACGTATGGGGGCCAACAAGATCAAGGACAAGCTGCCCGAGTTGGTCAGGGCGACCCAACACCATCACCCTGAGGCTCTCTGGGTATGTGACCCAATGCACGGGAACACGTTCTTGGCCGATAACGGGCGCAAGACCCGACACTTTGACGACATCATTGCTGAGGTTGATAGCTTCTTTTCAATCCATCGCAAACTGGGAAGTTGGCCCGGTGGGATCCACGTGGAGCTCACCGGGGTCGACGTGACCGAGTGCCTGGGTGGAACCGAGGAAATCCTCCAAGATCATCTCGACCTGAGATATGAGACGGCCTGTGACCCGAGACTGAACGCTAAGCAGTCTCTCGACTTGGCTTTTGAGGTCGCCTCTCTGTTGAGGCGGGGACTAAAGTCTTCGGGCTAACCCTTTAGGATCTAGGTAACACTTCAGGTCTCCCCGGGCAATGAGACCTGAAGTGTTATAACTCTCTTAGGCCAGGTTGTCTACAAAGGCGTCAAGCTGCTTTAGGTTTCGACACTCAAAGACGCCTTCGCAGTAGGTTCCGTAGGCGCCCACAATAGAGTCCCCACTGTCCCAGTAAGCCCGCGGCTCTGGGTTGAGCCAGAAAATGTGCTTCACCTTCTTTTCAAGCTCACGAAGTACCCACGAGTTAGATGCATGATAGTTATTTCGAGCGTCTCCCAAGATGATAATGCTCGTCTTGTTGGTAAACTCCTTACCCCATCGCTCGTAAAAGCTCTCAAACACGTGCCCGTAATCGGAGTGGCCGTCAACCCAAACCACGTCTGCCTCTGTGTTCACCCGATGAACGGCCTCACCAATGTCATCCGCGTTCTCTAATAGACGTGTCACCTCGTCAACCCCGTCTACAAATACAAAACTTCGTATTTTTGAGAACTGAGAACTCAAGGCGTGGACGAGCTGAAGGGTGAACCGGGCGAAAGAGGCCACCGAACCGGAGATGTCGGCCAAGATCACGATCTCTGGTTTATGGGCTCTGGGTTTTTTGAACTTGGGATCAACCGGGACCCCCCCGTATGACATGGAATGGCGAATCGTGGACCTAAAGTCTAGGGAACCACGCCTTAGATGCCTACGCCTCCGAGCCAGGCGAACGGCCAACTTCCTTGACAGGGGCTGGATAGATCTCCTTAGTTGTAACAGCTCGTCTCGATTGGCGTGCATAAAATCAATCTCTTCGGGTAGTGGTTTCTTGATTGACCGCGCAAGAGCCTCGGGACCTCGGTCGGCGACCAACCTCCGTCTGATCTCGGCCTCGATCTCCCGTTTGAGCGAGTCGATTCGGGACTTATAGTCGTCGCGGACCAGACGTTCTTGAAGGGGACTTAGCCGTCTATCTCGCCTGGTTGACTCTTGAGAGATCAACTCTTCTAAAACCGCGTCAAGGTTCAAATTTCTCAGGGTACGATACAGGTAGTAGACGCCACCAACCGGCCGGCCTGGCTCCATTCCAGCATAACGCAGCACTGCCAACCTCCCTAAGGCGTTGGCCAGTTGGGTCTCTCCGTTCTGTAAGGCCCTGAACAAGAGTGCCGCAAACTCTTCGTCACTTATCGGTTCACCGGCCCCACCCGCCTGGGTTAGGTCCCCAGATGCCCCATCTTGGAGGCCAGCCCGGGCTAGGTCTGCTAGGGCCTCATCCCAGTCAATGGACTCGTCTTTGTCTATCTTCCTGCCTGTCCTTGAAAAGTAAATCTCGAACACGGTCTCAAATGCCTGCCAATGGGCCTGATTTTTTACCAGGCAACTCCCCAGGGCGTACTTGAAAAACTCCCGGTTATCGACCTCGAAATGAGCCAGGGCACTCGCACAGTCCACGTTCTCGGACATCGAAACCGCAATCCCGGCCTTGCGAAGCTCTAAGACGAATCCTTCTAGGAGATCGATCACCGAGAAGTTCCTGGCCCAAGACGACTAGGACTTATCAACTAAAGACAACTCCTTTTGGGCCTTGTCAATATCGCTCTTGTACTTGAGCAAAAGATTGAGCGACCCCTGCGCCGTGGTCTCATCGACTGACTGAATTCCGGCTAAAACCAGTGACCGGGCCCAGTCGAGAGTCTCTGAGACCGAAGGGTGCTTTTTTAGCTCCATGGTCCTGAGTGTTCTAACTACTCGACCTATCTCATCGCACAGCCGGTCTGATATTCCCGGGACCCTGACTCGAACAATCTCCTTCTCTCGCTCTAGCTCGGGATAGTCGATATATAAGAAAAGGCATCGACGCTTGAGGGCCTCAGAAAGTTCACGAGTGTTGTTGGAGGTAAGAAAGACGAGCGGGACCTGATTTGCCGTGACCGTTCCCAACTCGGGAATGGATACCTGATAATCAGACAAGACTTCAAGCAGAAGAGCCTCGGTTTCTATCTCGACCCGATCTACCTCGTCGATTAGCAGTACTACTGGGTCTTGGGCCGAGATGGCTTCCAACAGGGGCCTGGTGAGTAGAAACTCCTCACTAAAAATGTCATCTTCTAGTTCGTTCCAGGTACTCTTTGTCCCGCCCTGGGAATCGGGAGTTGACAACTCTTGATCCCCGGCCACGTTTTGGGCTTGAATCCTGAGCAACTGCTTCTTGTAGTTCCACTCATAAATCGCCTTTGACTCATCTAGACCCTCGTAGCACTGCAACCGGATTAAACGGGCACCAAGTACCTCTGCGACACTCTTTGCGAGCTGAGTCTTCCCTGTCCCGGCAGGGCCTTCTACCAAGACCGGCTTTGAAAGTCGGTCGGCCAAATACACGGCGGAGCCAATTGAGTTATCTGCCAGATAGCTAACCCGGCCTAGGTCTTTGACGACCTGGTCGGGTGACTGGAATCTGTGCCTGGTTTCTGTAATTGTCTTCTCCTTAACTGTTTGGTCCCACCTATTGGTCTCTTTGTTTACCTGGCCACAGTTATTGGCCTCTTCCCACAACTTATGTCACGGGCAAGAAGGTAATCGGTCAGACACGAACCTGGCCGTCTCCGTGAACCACGAACTTCAGGCTCGTCAAGGACTCAAGTCCCATGGGACCTCTCGCATGTAACTTCTGGGTCGAGATTCCAATCTCGGCTCCCAGGCCGAGTTCTCCACCGTCGATAAAGCGGGTTGAGGCATTTACCAACACCGCCGCGCAGTCAACCCGGCTCGCAAACTCATTTGCCGCCTTGTAGTCGCTCGTGACTATAGCCTCAGAGTGTCCTGACGAGTTACGCTGCACGTGGGCAATGGCCGTCTCTAGGTTGTCGACTACGGCCACCGACATCTTCAGGTCCAAAAACTCCCGGGCAAAGTCGTCACAGCTGGCCTGACCAACTTGGGGGGCGATTGCCATGGCCCGAGCATCTCCAACCAGTTCAACCTGGGGCATCTCGACGATCAATCTAGGGAGCAAGACTTCGGCAATGTCTTGGTGTAGAACAAGTGACTCGGCCGCGTTGCACACCGAGGGTCTCTGGGTCTTGGCATTCACGATAATCCTGATCGCCATGTCCAGGTCTGCCGAGCGATCCACATACACGTGACAGTTTCCATCGCCATCCAATATATAAGGTATGGTTGCCTCGTTGCGTATTGATTCAATAAGAGATGGACCTCCACGGGGGATCAGGCAGTCGACATAGCCGTCCAGCTTCATGAACTCACTTGCGGCCTGCCTAGAGGTATCTCGAACCAATATCACCCCGTCTTGAGGTAGATCGGCCTTGACCAGGGCCTCTCTGATCACCTCTTCAATGACCATGTTGGACTCAATTGAACTAGAGGATCCTCGTAGTATGACTGAGTTCCCGGACTTTATACACAGCCCGGCCGCGTCACTGGTAACGTTGGGCCGGTTCTCGTACACAATTCCAATCACCCCGAGGGGAACTCTTACCCGGGTCACCCTGAGTCCGTTGGGCCTAACCCAACCCGACTGGACCTCTCCTATTGGATCGCCAAGGGCGGCTACCTGGCGCAGGCCGACCGCCATCGAGTCCACCCTGGCCTCGTCAAGCCTGAGGCGGTCCAAAACCGTGGCTGGCAACCCGGCCTCGCGGGCGTTATCTACGTCAACCCGGTTTGCCGCCAAGATCTCCTCAGATCGGTCACCCAGAAGTTGAGCCGCGAACTCTAATGCCGCATCTTTGGCACCTCGGTTGGCCCGGGCCATCTCAAGACTGGCCTGCTTTGCCCGACGACCGAGATCTACGAGGCGGGCCACGATATCTCTGTTGTCTTGGTCGGGGCCTTGAGGAGGTGGCATCTATAAAGATCTTACCCGGCACCGACCTGAAATGGAAAAACGCCGACGGCCGACTTGGCTCAGATGAGGTCAGTCTTGGGCTAGTCGAGGACTGATTTTGCGATTATTTCTTCGAGATAGCGGTCGTTCCACCACGAGATCTGCCAGGCCTTAGCCCGGCGGAAGTAGAGCTGGATATCGAACTCAATGGTAAAGCCGATTCCGCCGAAGATCTGCTGGGCCATGGCGGTTATGTCCCGAAACGTTCTACACGCAAACAGCTTGGCCATGGGGGCCAGACTTAGCGCGTCTCGTCGCTCGGCCAAGGCCCAGGCGGCTTCATGAACCAACTGGGTTGCCCCGTCTAGATTTGTCTGGGCATCCGCCAAATAATGAGCTAGGGCCTGAAAGGCACCTAGAGGCTTGTCGAACTGGTGACGGTCCTTGGCATACTGGACCGTGATTTCAAGGGCATAACTGGCCGCCCCGACACAGTAGGCCGCAATAAGGACAACTGCCTCGTGCATGATCTCATCCCAGATCTTCCAGCCCTGACCTGGTTGGCCGACCCTGGAGGTCAAATCAACGGCGACCTGACTAAATCTAACCTCATACTGAGTGTCGGAGGCCACCGAGAAGACCTGGGTCATCTCAATTCCTGGTGACTTGGCGTCCACCAAGAAGATGTCCAAATCGCCGAGCTTAGGACCTGTTCGTGCTAACACCAAAAATCCATCTGCGGCCTTAGCAAATGGTACGTGGTGTTTAGTCCCCTCTAGCACGACCTTGTCCTCTACTATTTGAGCGTCAAGTTCAACTCCCTGTGGACCAAACCCACCACCTGGTTCAAGCCAGGCCGTGGTAACTATGGTCTGTCCACTCGTGAGGCCTTCCAGCCACCGATTGGCGAGTTCGTCATTAGCATACCTTGCAATAACGCTTTGCGATATAACTGACGAAACGAGATGCGGGGTTGGAGCTAGGGCCCTCCCGAGCTCTTCATAGACCACGGTCGCGTCTATCATGGACATCTCAGAGCCACCCTTGGCCTCGGGAACCATCATGGAAACCAGGTCGAGTTTGGCCATCTGGGACCAGAGTTCTTCGGAGTACCCAACCGGGTCGTCTTCCAGCTCTCTCACCTGGGAAAGAGAACAGTAGTCTCCAAGCAGGTCACGGACTGCTGAACGCAACATCTCTTGCTCTGGAGTAAAATCTAAATCTAACATCTACATTCTCCTGTCTTGATCACGGCTTCCACCTTTCTCCTCGTCTTTCCCACGGGTTGTCTCTGTCATCGACTCCAAGGGCTACCTTTACTTCACAGGTCGTCTTAATCTCATCTCCCACCGTCAAGGTAACCGCCAAGGTAACCCACCCACATCCGACCTCGTCCACCTCTACCGAGGTTACCGAACCAGAAAACACCATAGAGTCCCCCGGGAAAACCGAACCCTTCATCTGGAAGGTCATTCGCCCGAGCCTCCCAGCCGGGCCCGTCCAGTCAGTAACGTATCTCTCAAACCAGGCCGCCTGGTTGGGAGTGTTCAAGAAGATGTCTCTAACCCCGTTGCGATTTACTGCAAAGTCCTTGTCGTGGTGCATAGGCCTATAGTCACGGCTGGCCAAGGCCCCGAGGACAACCGTGGTCGGGGTGACCAGATAAACCAGCTCGTCCAGCTCGTCGCCGACTTGGGTGTCACCGAGCACTCGGGACTCAAAGCTCACCGAGCACCCCCAGAGTTACTAGCTCGTGAGTACCCAAAGCCGGTATAGGACTCGACTCCGACCAGTTCTCCCCGTTGGTTCTCATAGACCACCTCGATCACCCAGAACCGCCCCGTACCCAGCTTGGTCACCTTTTCCTCGCTAACCGATCTTAGAACCTGCTCTGTGGTGAGGCGGTCGCCGGGTCTAACCGGCTCATAGAAGGTCATTGTGTTGGAGGTCATAACTGCCTCAGGCAACCCGAGCTTATCTTTCAGGTCAAAGTGAACCTGAAGTGGCAACTGAGGCTCACTTTGGTCCGGTGACCAGTGATGGGGTCTAAACCACACCGACAACATGGTCGGTGGAGCTACCAAACCACCAGTTAGCGACTTGGCAACCTCGTCATCCCAAAAAAGTGGGTTTGCGTTCTCAACAGATGAGCACGACGTATAGATATACCCTCTCTCGACCTCAAAGCTTCCCATTTGGCGATAGAGGGGCTTACCAATCATGACTTCGACCGAGTCTGGAAGAGATCCCATATTATCTATCGCTTCCAGATGTGCAGTGCTTGTCTACTCGATCTGGGATACTTTCACTTTCCCTCATCCCGGCCAGGAGAGGAGCCAGCTGTGTAAAGCGATTTCCAGAGTCGTCAAGAGCCTCTTGAAAAAGTCCCCGGGCCTTGAAGTGTTGGTCGTCACATATCTCTCGAACGGTCAACACGGGTGCGACACAGGTGTCATTGGAACTGAGCAGTTCCACCCACTCATCCCGGTTCCTGGTCTCAAAGGCCCTCGAAAGGACGTCTCTTACCTGACCTTGGGCCTCATCGATATATTGTAGATCGCAAAGATCGTCACAACCCAAAAACCCACACAGGTTGGAAAAGAACTTCTTCTCAATCGCCCCGACTGACAACCACTTGTTATCTTTGGTCTTATAGATCCCATAGCAGGCATACTTTCCACTTAGCACGTCGTGACCAAATTCTGGATCCGATCCGATTGCGAGGTGTTCATCTATTACCAAGGACGTAAGCCACAAGACACCGTTTGTTATTGAAACATCGAGATAGGTGCCCTCGTGAGTTGACGTCCTCCTAAATAGTGCGGCAAGAATTGAGATTGCGGCCTGCATTCCCCCGGCTGCCCCATCGGCTATCGTCGCCCCGGCTAGGGGGGGTCGTAATTGATCTGTCGGCTCGGACATGGCCAAGAATCCCCCGCAGGCCAGATAGTTAATGTCGTGTCCTACCCAACTTGATCGCTTCCCATTCTGGCCGAACCCGGTTGTAGAACAGTAGATAATCGCCGGGTTCACTTTAGAAATTGACTCGAAGTCGATTCCGAGCCTTTTAGTTACACCAGGTCGAAAACTCTCAATTAGTACGTCAGCCGAGGAAACCAAGGTCTTGAGCTCATCGAGACCCTCGGGAGATTTCAGGTCTATGTTGACCTGTTTCATGTACCGCATGGCCGAGTAAGCGTAGAACGGTGGAACCGACATCTCACCAATTGCCCGGCCCCCGGGAAGTACCTTGACCACCTCGGCCCCATAGTCGGCCAGAATCCGGGTGGCCCTAGAGGCTGGCCCGACCAAGGACAGGTCAACCACTCTCACCCCCGAGACGGGTCCTAGATCCAACTCTTTCCGCTCAGCTCTCTAGAAGTTTTTAGGAAGTCCCAACTTGCGTCGGGCTATGATATTTTTCTGGATTTCTGATGCTCCACCCCCGATGGTATCGATCACGGTGTAACGATAGGTCGACTCGGACCGTCCGGCCAGAGGAGCCTGCTCTGTCTTGACCCTAAGCTGAGACGATGGACCTGCTAGATCCATCGATGCGTTGGCCAGCCTCTTTGAAAGCTCGGTAGCAAACAACTTGTACTCCGAGGCCCACGAAGTTGGCGCAGCCCCTTCCTTGGAGGACTCATGAACGAACTTGAGGCCAATAACCCGTGCCACTTCAACCTCGGTGGCCAGCCGGGCAATTGCCTGGCGGACTACCGGGTCTTGGCTAACCTTTTGCCCATCAACTTGTGCAGATTTTACCCAGTCCACTAGAAGCCTAAGGCGCTCTTGAATTGGAGAGTATGTAAACATCGTAAAGCGCTCTAAGTCGAGAGCCTCGGAGATGTACTGAAAGCCCTTGTTTAGCTCTCCGACCACGTAGTCGTCCGAGACCCACACGTCGTCAAGATACACCTCGTTAGTTCGCTCATCCCCCATGGTCCAGATCGGCTTGATCGTAATATTGGGGTGACTAAGGGGAACCAAAAATAACGTTATCCCGTTGTGTTTTGGGGCATTCGGGTCTGTTCTGGCTCCCACCCAATACCACTCGGCAAAGTGCGCAGAGGTGGTCCAGGTCTTCTGTCCGTTTAGTAGCCATCCATCTCCGTCTCGGGTGGCCTTTAGCTGCATGGACGCTGCATCAGAGCCGGCATTGGGTTCAGAGTAGCCCACCGCGAACTCGACCTCGTTCTTTAGAATCTGGGGCAGGAACTCGGCCTTGAGCTTGTCGGACCCGTGCCGGATCAAGGTCTTGCCTATTATCCCGACCCCCTTGCCGATCTGAGGTCCCCCGCGTCTGGCCAGGGCCTCATTGAGGAGGTACTCATAGATCCCGTCCCCCTCTTGGCCCCCGTACTCTTTCGGCCAAGTGATCCCGAGCCAACCCTTTTGGCCTAGTTTGGCCATAAACTCCCGTCTTTTTGGAGTATCTACAATCTGGGCCATGTTCTCTCGGGTTGGATCAAACACCTCCGGGTCGTAGTTCTCATCTAGGAACTCTTCGACCTCTCTCACAAATTCAAGTTGTTGGCTTGAAAACTCAAAATCCATCTGTGCCCCCGAGGAAACTGGCGGCTTTAGTCGTTAGAGACGTCACAGCTAATTATCCTATTAGTACCCTGGGAATACCATGTTTCTGACATACCGTCAGATTATATCACCGAGGTGACCGGTTCCAGTAAAAGCCTTCCATGCCTGCGTAATTATCTAAAAGTCCTGGTTATAGACCTAATCATAAAGCCTAATTCTTTTGAATTTTGAGGATCGCGGTGTAAAATGTTCTGAAATGCGAGGGATCATCAGATATAGCACGTACCTTCCCCACTGGCGCTTAGACCGGGAGGAGATTGCTAAGTTCTTTGGCCAAGGTGGCGGACGGGGAACCAGGAGCGTGGCCGGTCATGATGAGGATACGACCACAATGGCCGTTGAGGCCCTAAGACCCGTGGTGGGTGTGGACCAGGATGACGAGATAAGTCGGGTCTACTTTTCGACCTGTAGCCCGGCATATCTAGACAAGACGAACGCCTCGACCATCCATGGCGCACTAGGTCTAGACAGCCGCGTTGGAGCCTATGATCTCGGTGGGGCGACTAGGTCGTCGACGGCCAGCCTCTTGGCTGGATTTGAGTCCACTGGTAACTGTCTCGTGTGTATGTCAGAGATCAGGGGAGGGCTTCCAACATCTCCCGACGAGACCCAAGGTGGTGATGGGGCCTGTGGGTTTCTAATCGGGAGCGAATCCGCGAACCGAGACGTCTTGGCCGAACTGATTGGATCTTTCTCGACTACCGAGGAGTTCTTGGACCGCTGGCGCGAGCCAACCAGCGAGCTTTCTAAGACCTGGGAAGAACGATTCGGAGAGTACCGATACTTGGACCTTGGAGTTTCTGGTTTCAATGGTGCGTGCGAGAAATTTGGGATTGTTCCCGGTGATATTGGCCAACTAGTTATCTCTGGAACCCACACCCGGGCCTCAATAGCGCTGGGAAAGAAACTTGGGATTCCACTGGGTTCTATTCAGAGCGAGCTATCTGAGAAGGTTGGTAACATGGCCGGGGCACACTCTGGGCTTCTACTCGCCGGGGCGATAGAGGGTGCTGGCCCCGGTGAGATTATCGCCCTAATAGTCCTCGCAGACGGGGTCGATGTGATGTTCTTTCGGACTACCGAGGCGGTCAAGTCCTGGCATCAACCAGAGACTTTAGGTGATCAGATCTCAAAGTACGATCTCGTTCCTTACTCGAAATTTCTATCCTGGCGGGGCATGGTAACTGTTGAGCCCCCGCGTAGACCGGAACCGGCCAGGACGTCCTCTAGTGCGGCCTGGAGATCTAGGAGGTGGAAGTTTGGACTAGAGGCTTCGCGAGACCCGGTGACTGAGACTGTCTACATGCCTCCAAGTCGCGTGTCAATGGAGCGCGACAGCGTCGACCAGATGGACGTGGCTGCTAAGTCGGCCAGCAAGGGGACAGTTGTAACATATACTGTGGATCGCCTGGCTTATTCGCCCAGTCCTCCGATTGTGTTTGCGATTATCGATTTTGATGACGGAGGAAGATTTCCTGTAGAGATGACTGACTGTTCACCCGATCAGGTCGACATAGGAAAGAGGGTTGAGATGACCTTTAGGAAGCTAGCGGTGTCAGAAGGAATTCGCAACTACTTCTGGAAGGCCCGGCTAATTGATTGAGCACTGCTCTGATCGGAGGATGTAGTGGGATCACGTGGAATCTGTGACAAGGTGGCCATCGTTGCCATGGGATGTACGACCTTCGGCGAACACTGGGACAAGAGCCTTGACGACCTAATTATCGACGCCTCAATTGAGGCCTTTTCCGGGACCGAGTTGACCAAGGATGACATCGACGCGTTCTGGATCGGGACCGCCCAGTCGGGGATGAGTGGGATTACACTTTCTAAGCCCCTTCAGCTTTCTAACAAGCCGGTCACCCGGGTTGAAAACTACTGTACGTCTGGCTCAGAAGCCCTTAGGGCAGCCGCCTACGCGGTGGCCAGTGGAGCCTATGACGTGGCCATGGCCGTCGGAGCTGAAAAGGTCAAGGACTCAGGCTACCAGGGACTCAATCAGTTCCCAATCCCCGGCGACGGAACTGGACGGACACTAACCGCGGCTGCCATGTTTTCAATGGTCGCTCCAGCCTACTGCAAAAAATACGGGGTATCTCAAGACGATATGTCTCAGGTTCTAGCCCGGATCTCGGTCAAGAACCACCACAACGGTTCTCTCAATCCTCGAGCCCAGTTTCAAAAGGAGATCTCGGTCGACACGGTTCTCAAGTCTCCCCGGGTTGCCGGGATGCTCGGGGTGTTCGACTGCGCCGGGGTCGCCGACGGGGCGGCCTGCGCGATTATTATGCGAGCCGAGGACGCGTTCAAGTATACCGACAGGCCAGTATTCATCAAGGCCCTCTCATTTGCTGCCGGAAGCGGATCAGGTCTGATCGACTCGACCTATGACTACACCCACTTCCCCGAGTGCGAGGCAGCTGCTCGTGACGCGTACGGACAGGCCTCAATTGAAGATCCAAGATCACAACTCATGATGGCCGAGGTCCATGACTGCTTCACCCCGACCGAGTTGGTGCTCATGGAAGACCTCGGGTTTGCTCCGCGAGGGACCGCCTGGAAGGAGGTCTTGGCCGGGACCTTTGACCTAGACGGGGCGCTCCCGGTCAACCCTGACGGGGGTCTGAAGAGCTTTGGACACCCCGTGGGGGCATCGGGACTCAGGATGATTTTTGAATGCTGGCTCCAGCTTCGTCGGCAAGCCCCCAAGGCCCGCCAGATTGAGTCCAAGTCGAACCTGGCCATGACTCACAACCTGGGCGGATACCCCGGAGAGATGGTCTCGTTTGTGTCGATATTGGGGACAGAACCTCCAAAGACCTAGACGGTTAGATGTAGGCTAAGTACATGCTTACCATACTCAGGCGGGTCTGGAAATATGCCAAGGCGTCTTTGAACTCCAAGTTCAACGAGAAAGCCGATCCCAAGGTCCAACTAGAGCAGGCCATCATCGAGGCCCAAGACCAACATCGACGACTCACCGAGCAGGCAGCTACAATTATTGCCAATCACAAGCAGGCCGAGATAAAACTCAACCGGGCCATGGAAGAACTTGAAAGGGTCACAGCGTCAGCCCGCCAGGCGGTTATCATGGCCGACGCGGCCAACCAGAAGGGCGAGACCGATAAGACCATTGAACTCACCCGGGCAGCTGAGACCTTTGCTAACCGAATCGTAGCCAAAGAGCAGGAGATCGACTCGTTGAAGTCTCTGATCTTGCAATCGGCCGAGGCGGCCTCAAAGGCCCGGGCTGCGGTGTCTACAAACTCGGTGCTCCTCCAGGGCAAGCTTACCGAGCGCCAGAAGCTCCTCTCCCAGCTGGACCAGGCCAAGATGCAAGAACAGATGAACGCTGCCATGGAGTCTCTCGCCGAGTCTACCGGTCAGGATGTTCCATCCCTTGAAGAGGTTCGTGCAAAGATTGAGACCAGGTACGCGAGGGCCCTGGGAATCTCAGAACTAAAGGCCCTTCACTATGACTCAGGACTGATGGAACTCGGCCAGACCCAGCTCCACCTAGAGGCCCAGGCAAAACTGGACCAGATCCGGCGCCAGATAGGTTCAGAGACCTCAGGGGAGTTACCACCGGGGACCCCGTTGGAACTAGAAGACCAAGCCAAGTCCGATCCGACCGACTCGCAATCGAGTCCCTGAGACTACAAGGCCAGGTCGCACAAGACGACCATGTCGTCTCGGTGGATCACAACCGGGGACGGACCATCTACGAGTGTGGCACCGGAGTTTTCGGTAAAGCGCTCCAGGTCACCTGAGGAAATCAACGCGAGTCCTCGGGCGACCAAGGATCCGCCTTCATCTAAGACCTCTACTAACTCACCTTCATCGAAATCACCCGTGGCCTTGAGGACCCCGGGAGCCAGCAGGGACCTGCCGTTTTCGGCCAGGGCCCGGGTCGCTCCACCGTCGACAGTTATCTGCCCCCTTGGTTCCACGGCAAAGGCCAACCACAACTTCCTGGATCCTATGTTTCGTGGACTCGGGGCAACTGTGGTTCCCACCCCGTCCTTCCCGTAGCAGGCATCGATCAAGACGTCTTTGCGCTTTGCATCACATATCGTTACCCCGATTC
>DAIDHF010000053.1 GCA_027452005.1 Acidimicrobiales bacterium | reverse complement strand
CGTAGCCCTCTAGGTCATTGTCTCCAAGGTAGTCTTCTTCGAAAATATCAGGTGAATCACGAAAGGTCATAGTGGCTTAGTTCCCGTACTTTTCTTTGAGTCTTCGCGCCACACACGGGGGTACAAACGAGGACACGTCCCCGCTAAAGCGGGCAACCTCGCGAATTAACTTGGAAGCTATAAATGCATGTGTAGCCCCGGTCGGTATTAACAAGGTCTCGATTCCAGAGAGCTGAAAGTTCATCTGGGCCATCTGCATCTCGACCTCAAAGTCAGACACTGCCCTTAGTCCCTTGACTATCGCCCGGGCGTCCACGTCCCTGGCTAGTTCAACCACCAGGTTTGAAAAGGACACGATCTTGACGTTTGACAGATGAGAAACGGCCTCCTCGATCATCTCAACTCGCTCGGCCAGCTCAAAAAGGGGTTCCCCCTTTTGTGGATTTCTCATGGTTGCAACGATCACGAAGTCAAATAGTCTGGAAGCTCGTTCAACTATCTCTAGGTGACCGTTGTGAAAAGGGTCAAATGATCCGGGAAACAAAACCGTCTTAGTTTCTCTGTCTACCACTACACCTTGACCTTTTCATCTAGCGGGTCTCACAACCTGACTTGGGGGGCCCGTTCCAATATCTCCACAACTGTAGTTCCATAATCGGTAACCTTCACAACAGACCAGCTCTTGGTAGGTGAGATTGGTCTATCTGACTCCAATACTACCAGGTTAGCCGGACAATTTATGGCAATGGTCTCAAGAAGGGCATCCCAGTCGTCGTAGATGTAGGGAGGGTCACAAAACACCAACCACCCCGCGTCATCTTTATTGAATACACCCGGGCTGCGAACGATCTCGGCCAGCCATAACTCAACTGAACTCTCGACAACTCTAAAGTGATCGGAGAACTCATCGCCAGCAACCTTGTTGATATTTGACATTATTATTCGTATCGCCTTACGATTGTTCTCAACGAATATAGCCTGATCTGCTCCTCTAGACACGGCTTCAATGCCCAGGGCGCCCGAACCCGCAAATAGGTCAACCACAGTGGCTCCGACAAGGTAACCCCGTGCTTCTAGTGAAGAAAACACAGACTCTCTTACCCGGTCTGTCGTTGGCCTGACACCTTGACTTACCCCTAACTTGATCCCGGAGAACTCACCACCAATTACACGCACTTGTGGGGTTATCCCTTTAGCAGGTATCCGGCCCGGGAATCGCCAATGAGATAAGAGATCTCTGCACTCAGCTCTGGGTCATCTTGGACCTTATAACCTTGTTCAATCATCTCCCGGGCACATTCGCGGGCCAACTGGACTAGGTGCTTGTCCCTTATAACCGACCCAAGTTTGAGAGACCCCTTTCCGGCCTGGCTCGAACCAGTAATGGTCCCTTCCCCTCTAATCTTGAGATCTTCTTCTGCCAACAAGAACCCATCGTTGGACTTACACAGGGCCATTAGCCTAGCTCCAGCTTTAGAGAGGTCGTCTTGAAGAAACTCCAGCCCGAGGTCTTCAATAGATATTCGGTCTTTGCCCCGGACGTCTTGGGTTCGTTTTGCGCTTTGCCCGGGTTTTTGGGCCGGGTCACCAAGGAGGTAACACCACGACTGGCCCCCGCCTCTCCCGACACGCCCGCGCAGTTGGTGAAGTTGAGCAATCCCAAATCGCCAGGCATCTTCAATAACTATTACCGTGGCCGCGGGTACGTCAACCCCGACCTCGATCACGGTTGTCGATACCAACACGGAGACTTCCCCTGACCTAAATGCCTCCATGGATGCCTCTTTGTCTCTGGCCCCCATCTGCCCGTGGACCAGACCAATTGAGAGCCCTCCTAGAGGACCGTTTGTCAACCTGTGGTACTCCTCTTGAGCCGCCCTGGCCTCAATGGCCCCCGACGGGCCCACCAGTGGACAGACCACGTAGGCCTGGTTCCCCTTGGATACCTCATCTCTTACCCTCTCCCAAGCCGGTTCTTCCTCAAGGGCGAGCCAGGCAGTCTCAATGGGTACCCTACCCGGTGGCATCTCGTCGATTACGCTCACATCGAGGTCCCCAAATACGGTCATGGCAACCGTGCGTGGTATAGGGGTTGCAGTCATGACCAACAAGTCAGGTATCTTCCCGTCGGATCGCCTGGTTCTAAGGGTGTCTCTTTGGTTAACCCCAAAGCGATGCTGTTCGTCAACTACAACAATCCCGAGAGATTGAAATCTAACCTCGTCACTCAAAAGAGAGTGAGTCCCCACGAGGGCGTCCACGTAACCTCCAGCCAGATCACTGAGTATCTTCTTGCGACTTGCCTGGGGTGTCGAGGAAGTAAGTAGCTCAACCCGAAACGGACGCTCGCCGGTCAAAGTATTACTATCTGGCATTGAAAACTCCTTGACCAAGTTTCGAGTTGCCCTGTAGTGTTGTTCAGCCAAGATCTCGGTTGGAACCAAGATTGCCCCTTGGTGTCCACCTTGGGCAGCTATCAGCATTGCACATAGCGCAACTAAGGTCTTGCCCGAGCCCACGTCTCCTTGGACGAGACGGTGCATGGGATATGGCCTGGCCATATCCTGGGCGATCTCATCAATGGCCCTAACCTGAGCCCCGGTCATCGAAAAGTCTAAGGTCTCAACAAGTCGTCCAACTAGGTCACAGACAACTGGTATTTCACCTACCCGGGCCCGGTTATCTGGACTAGGCGCTCTTGAGGCCACGCGCGAGAGGTGAGTTATACCCGTGTTGCTCTTTTCTAACTCGGCCTTTCGTTCGAGCAGACACAGCTGGAGCCTGAGCATCTCGTCAAATATCAGCCTGGTCTTGGCCAGATAGACAGCTTTCATGTTGGCCGGACTGTGAATGTTGTGAAGAGCGTATGTCCGGTCCACTAAGTGATAGTCGGCTAGAAATTCCCCGGGGACCGGATCAGAGACCTTGCCGGTCCGTCTTAGGGCCTCAGATATCCAACCCTCGAAGTCCCAGGTGGTAATTCCGGCCTTTTCTGACTGAGGATAAATTGCGACCACCCGACCCGTCCTACGACTCCCGGGCCTCCCAATAATATCTACCACAGGATTAGACAGGCTAAGCCAGTTCTTGTATTTGGTTGGTTTGCCCGCCACGTAGACCTCACAGTCGACTTGAAGCTGACGAGCTCGCCAGGGTTGGTTGAAAAATGAACACCTAATAGAGCCAGTTTCATCAGAAAGCTCGACGTTCACCATGGTTCGCCTTCCTGAAAGCCTGACCAAATCCACCTTGGTAACTAGGGCAAATACGGTGGTCTCAACTCCCTCTTGAAGGTTTGCAATCCGGGTAGACCGGCTTGAATCTCGATAGGTTCTCGGATAGTGCGTGACCAAGTCGTACACGTTGTTTATTCCTAGATCACCGAGTGCCGTGAGAATCTTCTTGCCAATCCCCTTTAGCTCTGAGACCGAGTGGTCGGTCAACCTGATCAACGATCTATCCCTGTCAAGGTTGTCTGGAGACATGAGCCCGGAGGGGTCCTGTCTCGTCTTGGTAGGCGAGCTACTCAATCCCAAACAGGTATGGATATAGGGGTTGGCCGCCGTGATGGATCTCTACCTCGGCTTCACCATAGTTGTCCGACAACCATACAGTTATGTGACGGGTATCGGCGCTAGATGAACCCTCTCCTTCAATAATGGTCACAATCTCACACGACCCTCCAATGAGCGTGCTCAGTAACTCACAGGAGGTCTCCGCCAGGCTGTCTCCAACAACCCGTACCCCGCCTGGGTCGAGACCAATCCATTGGCCAGCCTTGACAGCTCCCACGTCTGTCGTGGCATCGCGCACGGCCCGGGTGACCTCGCCGTATCTGGCCGACTCTAGTTCGGACTCCATCTCCTTGAAATTGTCCTCGACTCTGGCGTCTGGGTCATAGACCAACAAAGCCTCAAAAGCCTGGGGAATAGACCTAGTCGGCAGGACCAGGACCTCTTTGGATGACAGCTGCGACGCCTGGACCGCGACCGGAATAATGTTTGGGTTGTTGGGAAGGACCAAGACCTGGTTAGACGGAGCCCGTTCAATGGCATCTAGGACGTCTTGGGTAGAGGGATTCATGGACTGTCCTCCATGAATTATCTCGTGTACGCCCAGTGAGAGAAATATCCGTCTAATCCCCTCTCCATTGGCCACACAGACCACGCAAGTCTGACCCGAGTTCTCCTGGTCCTTTCCACCACAGATCTCCTCGGGGTTCGTGTTTTGCGTCTTGGCCCCTTCGCGTACCCAACGTTCTTCTTCGAGTACCTCTAGGGCCCCAACCTGGTCTAGAAGATCAGTTACCCTGATCTGCCGAGGCCTTCCAACTTCAAGGGCGGCCTCAATTGAAGCCCCCACGTCATCGGTATGGATATGGCAGTTGAATAGTCCGTCACCTCCGACCACCACAATTGAGTCCCCGAGAGAGCCCCAGAGCTTTTTGAACCCACCAAGTAGCTCATCTGGGGCCTCAAGCAAGAACATCACCTCGTATCTCAGATCGGCAATACTTGACTGGGCTTGCTCTTGAGAGTCGTGGCTCACGTGAATATCAATTGGTCCGGCCATCTCAGAGGCGACATCGTTAGAGGGTAGTGGACTTGGGATCGCGGTCCCGTCAATTACATTGGCTAGGGCCCTTAGAAATAAGAGGTACCCCGAACCTCCCGCATCGACCACCCCGGCCTGGGCCAAGGCCGATAACAGGGTTGGGGTTTCATCTAGGGCCACCTCGGCCTCGGATATCGCTGCGATAACTACCCCGCTTAGATCCTGTCCATTCTCCAAGGCCACTTGGGCGCCCTCGGCAGCCCTTCTTGCCACGGTCAAGATCGTTCCCTCCACCGGCCTCAAAACGGCCTCATAGGCACTTTGACTGGCCTGGCTGAGTGACTGAACCAAATCGGCCGAACTGATCGTGTCTAGCTCTCGCAAGTTGTCGGTAAAGCCGCGTAGCAACTGGGAGAGAATAACCCCCGAGTTGCCCCGGGCTCCCATGAGAGAACCCTGGCTGATCCCCTTGCAGACCTCTTGCATTGAAAGCATGTCACCAACCGGTCGAATCGAGTCAATCGAGTCCACGACCGACTTGAGGGTCAAGGCCATATTGGTACCAGTGTCCCCGTCGGGTACCGGGTACACGTTGAGGCGGTTGAGAGATTCTCGGTGTTCCCGGAGAGCCCCCCAGAACACCCGCATAACGTCACACAGATTTTGAACACCTAAGGTCGCGTTGGCCACTGTGGGGATAATACCCCGTTGAGCCTACCCCCATTGCGATATTTCCAAGATTTCCCGTTTTATGCATTGGAAAAGACTACCTGGGGCATGCTAGATTTGGCCTCCATGTCTTCAGTGTGTGATCTATGTGGTAAGAAGCCGTCGTTCGGGATGAACGTTAGTCACTCCCACCGCCGGACCAAGCGCAGGTGGAACCCCAACATCCAGTCGGTTCGGGCAATTATTGGCAAGACCACCAAGAAGGTCAACGTGTGTACGTCATGTCTGAAGGCGGGCAAGGTAAAAAAGGCCTCTCACGCTCTAAGGGTCGAAGCCTAGAACTTGTGACTGTGGCCCCGGGGAACAACCGGGGTGCCATCTGTAAATCTCCCACCCGGGCTATCAATGCATCGTCCTACGCAGTAGAGGTCTAGGCCTTTATCTGCGAAGGCCAGCTCTATTAGGTCTCGGTATGGGGCGGTGAACACGAGTTCATAGTCTCCCCCTCCCCCTAAGGCATCCTCCAGAGATGCACCGGGTTCACAAGGAACATTTGACAGTTCAAAGCCCACCTGGGACCGTGCGCACACCTTGTTGAGGTCGCAGCTAAACCCGTCGGAAATGTCAATCATGGCCCTAGCCCCACAGAGTCTGGCCAACACCCCCTGGGCAATTCTCGCGACAGGATACAAGTATTTTCTTTCCAGTGCCGTGGGTTCGCCAAGTCTTGCGTGATCTCTCAGGGCTCTAAGCCCGGCACAACTTCCGCCAAGGGTGCCGGTAACAAATATCCAGTCTCCTGGCCGTGCACCAGACCTTGTGACCGGCTCGGGTACTTGGTCGCCTCCAAATCCAGTCAAGTAAGCCGGTGTAAGTTGGTCGGTTCCAATAACCGTGGTCGATATAGAGAGCACCTGGCTAGATGGACCAGTCGATGACATGTCACCGCCGACAACCACGACCCCGTAGTGGTCGGCGGCAGATTTGATCCCCCTGAAAACCTCTTCCAGGCCAGTGCCTGTGGGGGTAGCGAGTCCTATAAGCAAGAACCGTGGCAGGCAACCCATTGCCGCAATGTCGCTAATTGCCGTTACAGACGACTTGAAACCGACCTCAAAATCACTCGCGAATGACCGGTCAAAGTGAACCCCTTCAATAAAGTGGTCACAGCTAACCACCACTTTCCCATCCATCGACCCGACCACGGCGCAGTCGTCGCCGATGTAGAGATCTCCTTCCGGCACGTTTACGGCGAAAATCTCTGCAAGGATGTCCAAAAGCGTCGACTCGTCGGGCACACCATGAACTCTAGCCGTGGACGATCAAACTCAAGTAAACGAAAGTTCGCGAGAATTTATTTGTTCATACTTTATTGCAAATTTCGCTCAACAAAATGGCTTGTTTCCCCTGGTAGTCGGTAACTTTCCCGTTAGTAACTTGGGAGACATGGACCATAGGTCCTACCATAGACACATGCCTGTATCTCAAGTTCACGTTCCCGTTCCCGGGTTGGACAATCCGCCAACAACCAACGCAAAGCTAATTGCCTGGGTCCAAGAGGTAGCTCAGCTAACTCGACCTGCCCGGGTACACTGGTGCGACGGATCGGCCGAGGAGTACGACCGTCTCTGTGAGATGCTCGTGGCCTCGGGTACCTTTACCAAGCTAACTGAGGCCAAACGGCCGTCGAGCTACTGGGCCCGGTCAGACCCAGGCGATGTCGCCCGAGTCGAGGAGCGAACCTTTATCTGTTCGCCCACCCCACAAGAGGCCGGCCCGACCAATAACTGGAGAGATCCCCAAGAGATGAAAGAGACCCTTACTGGACTCTTTGAGGGTTCCATGGAGGGACGCACCATGTATGTGGTCCCCTTTTCAATGGGTCCGTTGGGTTCTCCAATTGCACACATCGGGGTCGAGATCACCGATTCAGCCTACGTGGCCGTGTCCATGCGTATCATGACCCGAATGGGCAAGGGGGCACTTGAAGTACTCGGGGACGGGGACTTTGTGCCCTGCCTTCACTCAGTTGGGGCCCCTCTGGCTCCTGGCCAAAAAGACGTGGCCTGGCCGTGCAACTCGGAGAACAAGTACATCGTTCACTTCCCCGAGACCCGGGAGATCTGGTCTTACGGGTCCGGATACGGGGGAAATGCCCTGTTGGGCAAGAAGTGCTTTGCACTTCGGATCGCCTCGGTGATGGCCCGCGACGAGAACTGGCTTGCTGAACACATGTTAATCCTCAAGCTGACCTCCCCGGAGGGTGAGACCAAGTACATAACCGCCGCCTTTCCGTCGGCGTGCGGCAAGACCAACCTGGCCATGTTGATTCCGACCCTACCCGACTGGAAGGTTGAGACGGTTGGCGACGATATCTGCTGGATGAAGTTTGGCAGTGACGGTCGTCTTTATGCAATCAATCCCGAGGCTGGCTTCTTCGGAGTGGCCCCTGGGACCAACATGAAGACTAATCCGAACGCAATCTTGACCCTGTCGGCAAACACGATATTTACGAACACGGCCCTAACCGCCGACGGGGACGTGTGGTGGGAAGACCTCACGAAAGAGCCCCCACAAGGGTTGACCGACTGGACCGGCCAACCCTATGACCCCAGTTCAGGCAAGCCCGCTGCTCATCCAAACTCCCGCTTTACCGTTCCAGCATCTCAGGATCCGGCCATTGCTGGAGAGTGGGAAGAGCAAGCCGGGGTTCCGATCTCAGCAATCCTCTTCGGGGGGAGGAGGTCAAGTGTGGTCCCACTAGTCACACAAGCTCGCTCCTGGGAGCACGGGGTATTTCTGGGTTCCATCATGGCCTCTGAGACCACCGCCGCGGCAACCGGAGCCGTGGGTAAGTTACGAAGGGACCCCTTTGCCATGCTCCCGTTCTGCGGGTACAACATGGCCGACTACTTCGGACACTGGCTCAAGATCGGCTCGATCTCAGATTCCTCAAAGCTTCCTAAGCTGTTTTATGTGAACTGGTTCCGAAAAGACGAAAACGGCCGCTGGCTTTGGCCCGGGTACGGTGAGAACAGTCGAGTCCTAGAGTGGATTTTCAAACGTTGTGATGGACAAGGCGAAGCTCTTGAGACGGCCATAGGACTGGTCCCATCGCCAGGTGCGATCAACTCACAGGGACTTGGCGTGTCTCAAGACGACATGAAACTCCTCCTTACCGTGGACGATAATGACTGGAGGGATGAGATTCCCTCTATCCGGGAACACTTCGCCCAATTTGGAGATCGTATCCCTGGCCCACTTCTAGATGAACTAGATGGGCTTGAAAAGAGGCTGTCGAACTAGTCCGCTAGGTTGGCCAACTAGGAACCGTTGGCCACGGTGAGATCTATACTTACCTCACCGGCCTTTAGTTCGGACTGATAGCTTCCCGCTTCACCAAAGAGTGCTGTAACAGACCACTGACCTGACTTGGCCGATACAACCACTATTGAGCTTGAATTGGGCATAGATCCCTGGTTACTTATTGTAAATCCTGCCGACTGGAGTTGGGACTGATAGGAACTGGCCAGCGAAGCCGCTGTTCCCTTTGCGGCCAGATACAGGTCGAAGGCATTTGTCGCCCCCGAGGAAGCCGTGGCCGCGTTTGTGCCATTCATGACCGAGAGAACTCTATAACCGGTCGGGAGTGGAACAGATGACGGGAAGTTGGATGGAATCTTGGTCCCCTCCCCAAAGGAGTTCCCGTTGGAGTACACGGTTACATTGGACCCGTTGTTGCTGTACTTGATGGACCCGACACCTGGAATGTGTACCGTCTTAGTACTACAAGCCCCAACGCTGAGACCTAGAAAAATTGAAACTGCAGCAATCTTCGTAAACTTCACTTAGGTCCTCCAAAATATTGACTCGATAGTTCGAACTCAGAAAATATTGCCTATTACTGACAAAGATTACTGAGCGAGTTACGACCCTATCATGCAAATAAGATACTTGCCATCAATTGGAAAGTTTTTCTGATTAGAGCTTTTTCTACTGGGGCTTGAACAAATCCGACTAACTTGATAGGATTTATCGCAATTAGACTTAGACAGTGTAGGTAGGCCTATGACAGCGATCTCAATATCCCAACAAGGACGGCGATTTTTTGCGTTCCCAGACACGGTCAATGAGGTGGCCGCTCGAAGCGTGGCCACAGTCGTGGTCGTTCTCTCCTGCCTGGCCATTTTGGCAGATCAAAAGTACCTTCTAATACCTTTGGCCTATGGATTTTGGGCCCGAGTACTGAGCGGACCCAAGATCAGCCCAGCGGCGATCTTTGCTACACGGGTAGTGGCCCCAAGGCTTCCTCAATATGCCAAGGAGGTCTCAGGTGCTCCAAAACGCTTCGCGCAGGCCATAGGGGTAGCATTTTCAACCTCGGCACTAATCTTGTGGGTAGTCCTAGGGCTCAAGACGGCCGGTGTTGTGGTCTTAGCTGGTCTCATCTTGGCCGCCAGCCTGGAAGCCCTGTTCGGTCTGTGCTTGGGATGCAAGATTTACGGACTTTTGGTTCGAGCAGGAGTGTTCTCTCCTGAGAGTTGCCCGGAATGCGCAGACCTGTCAATACGCCAATCTCGCTCGCAACTCGTGTGATGACCAAGTTTTGGTCAAGATTCCACCGGAACTTGGCTCCCAGGTTGTCACGAGTTCTGCTAACCACGTAACATTTCGCATGTAGCCACCCCGGCTTGAGGGTGGTCCAAGACAAGGTTAGACATCTAGGAGGCACTGTGGGAACTTTAGACGACAAGGTTGCAATCGTAACCGGAGCCGGAGGCGGGATTGGACGTGAGGAGGCACTCCTCCTTGCCTCAGAAGGTGCCAAGGTTGTTGTAAATGACATCGGAGGATCTCTCCAAGGACAGGGTTCTGACTCAACCCCGGCCCAAAAGGTGGTTGATGAGATCGTTTCCAACGGCGGAACTGCCGTGGCCAACTACGACGATATCTCGACCTGGTCGGGTGGAGAGAAGATTGTCAACCAGGCCATCTCAACATACGGAAAGCTGAACATCTTGGTAAACAATGCCGGGATACTCCGAGACAAGATGAGCTTCAACATGGACGAGTCCGACTGGGACGACGTGATGCGGGTACATCTCAAGGGTCACTTTTCCGCCACCCACTTCGCCGCTATCTACTGGAGGGAACAAGCCAAAGCGGGAAATCAGGTTCCGGGAAGAATTGTCAATACCTCCTCCGAGGCTGGACTATACGGAAATGCTGGCCAGGCCAACTACTCGGCTGCTAAGGCTGGTATTGCGGCCCTCACCTGGGTGATGGCCCGCGAACTAGAGCGTTACGGGGTGACCTCAAATGCGATTGCCCCTCGAGCCCGGACCCGGATGACCGAGTCTACCTTTGGTGACCTATCGGCAAAGGATGGTTTTGACGTGTGGGCCCCGGGTAATGTGGCCCCGGTGGTAGCCTGGTTGGCAACCGATGAGGCCGCCTCCATAAATGGGCAGATTTTTGTGGTATTCGGTGGAACCGTTCAACTAATAGCCCCCTTTGCAGCTGTTAACTCCATCAAGAAAGATGACCGGTGGTCCATCAAGGAGTTGGCCGATAACAAGGATGCCCTCTTTGGGGATCGCTCAAGTGGCACTCCCCCGTTCCCGGTGGGTTTCTAAGACACTGCTGGCAGATACCTAGCTAGGCTGTCTAGGTCAAGGCCAAGATTTGGCGCAACTCTCAATGTGTGGCCCGGTAGTTGAGAGTCCAAGAAACTCCGACATGACGCTTTATCAGACGCGCCTGGTCGTTTTGGAAAGAGATTTCCCGTGGCTACCCGGGAAGGGAGGTTAGAGTTACTATTTGCGTAAAACTGTTGCTCGTGGGGTGGACTGTCTTTACGGCTCTAGAGTTTCCGATCTTGGTAGGTGCACGTGATCTCAATATACTTGAGAGACGAGGCCACCAGCCCTAAAATCATGATCCGCGCGGTTGAAAGTTAGATACAAACATTGTTCCGCCCGTATCGCGTATTTATCTCAGCGGCTCGGCGAATTGGGGACATTTGGAACAGGACAGCAGCATCGCAACCGACAATTGAGCCAATCGTCATCGGTCTCACAATACCGGTCATCTCTAAAAGATTGCATCAAGGCCCCAGCGGGCATAGACTTAGGATATAGCCTAAGTATTAGGAGATCAAGATGGAAATCCAGGAACAGGAGCTAGTACCCGTCCCATACATCATCAAGATGGCTCGGAAAAAGGCAGGTCTCACCCAAAAAGAACTAGCCGCCAGGCTTGAGACTACCGACACGGTTATCTCGGCATACGAGAATGGCCACACGAATCCCACGGTAGGTATGCTCCAGCGCATTGTCAACTCCTGTGGTATGCACTTGAAGGTAGACATCTGCGATACGTCTTTGGATGAGCCTGGCCTTTTAGAGCGCCAGGCCAAGACTCGTAGGATCATGCGCCTGCGAGCCGAGGCTCATGCTGAGGCCGAGCGACTACACGGCAAACCACGGGTCATGCCGGGGTTCCAGGAAGCCGTACTTGACATCCTTGCCGGTCGAGATCGGGAAAGTACAAGAGTATTATGAAGCCTCATTATGAGAATCCCCAGAAAAATGTAGCTACGTTCAAGGCAATGTTCGAGGGCAGCAATATCGATTGGGCCGTCATAGGTGGCATAGCTGCAATATGCAGGGGGACAGATAAACGGGAAACGGTCGATGCCGACTTTGTAGTGTCGGAACTCGGTAACTTAGAAGAGCAGCTAACTCTACTAGGTCCCAAGTGGTTCAAGGTCACAAGAGAACCCGATGGTACGCCATACTTGATTCAAGGCGAGACCGGTGACGGGATGCACTTCGATATCTACGTTCAGGGGATTGATTTTGAATTAGAAGTCCTAGCTACCAAGGACGATAACCATATAGCCTCTGCCGAGGCAATCATCGTCTACAAGCTCATGGCCATGCGCCCTCAAGACATTAGCGACATCGAGTCGATCTTGAAAGCTCACCCCAACTTTGAAGGCCTCGACATAGAATTTATCAACAAGTGGGCGGCCGAGTGCTCGGTTTCAGAACAGTGGGCTGAGTTTGTCAATCGCAGTAAACTGCGCTCGAAGGTGTCTAGGCAAGGTTGAGCTTGAGCCGATGCGACTGCCGCGTTCGGGGGCGAACCTCGAGGGCGCCATACCTGCCCAGCGCCCTAGGCCAACCGGACCCCTGAGCCAAATAAAAAAAACTGATCGGTTTCAGATACTTTTACCTGGATATTGTGGGCATCAAATACATCAACAAGGTCTTGGGGACTCCAGAAGTTTTTTACCACTTGAAAGGTCTCCCCAGAGTCGACTATCCGAGTTTCAAGTCGACTAGTCCTATTCTCTTTCGAAGATAGCGAATCCTGATTGGCCCCAATAGCCTGTTTATCATCTACAAAAAATAGCGTGCCTCCAACTTTCAGACACTCACTTACCAACTTGCAGAACCGGTTGAGTCGCTCAACGGGGACGTGGGAGATCCAGAATCCAAACACGACGCTGTCATAGACCTGATCGGGCTCAAACTCAAATAGGTCGGTGACGACTAGACGGACTCTCTGGGCATCGGGGCCCATCTTGGCTAGTGCAATCGTGGCCATTTCAATAGATGCCTCAACACATGTTACTTTGTGGGCCCGCTCTAGGATCCGGGCTGTCCAGTTCCCGGTTCCACATGCAAACTCTAAGACGTCGTTACCTAACTCAACCCCTGCAAAGGCCTGCTCGACTTGTTCAATTTCTATCTCAAGGCTCTCGGCTAATCTAAGGTCGCTTTGAGAGGCACGCGAGTCTTGTACTTTCTGGCCATCGCGGGGGTCTTGTTGATCGCCCGAAGGCCCAAGACGGTCGTATTGACCGGCCTTGGCCTTGTAATAGTCGATCTGCCTAGATACGACCTCACTCAGTTCATCTTGGTCAGACATCTCTATAGGCATCACAGCTGATAGTTAAAAATGTTGTTATGAGATCTACTCGCACGCTATCTAGCATTACAGCAGTGTTCCAGAAGTTCAGGGGGCAATAACTTTGTTTTCAGCCAACTTGATAATTTCGTCATCTCCAAATCCAAATTCGCCTAGGACCTCTCTGGTGTCTTGGCCAGCAAGAGGTGGAGGACAAGAGATCGAGGCTGGAGTCCTTGAAAAGCGCGGGGCCGGCGCTGGCTGGTCTACCCCGTCAATATTCACAAAGGTCTCGCGATACTTGTTATGGGGATGGCCCGGAGCCTCTTTCAAGGAGAGCACCGGGGCAAAGCACACGTCAGTGCCGTCCATTATCTGACACCACTCGTCCCGGGTCTTGGTCTTGAATATCTCAGCCAACCTGGACTTATTCTCGGGCCACTTTTGACGGTCCATCTGGTGGGGCAGATCCTCTCCCTCAAGCCCGGTTAACCTAATAAGCTCTGCGTAGAACTGCTTTTCAATGGATCCAATCGAGACCCATTTGCCGTCTTTGGTCTCGTAGGTGTCATAGAAGTGAGCTGCCCCGTCGAGTACGTTTGTACCTTTTTCGTCGTTCCAGAATCCAATGGCCATCATGGAGTGGATCATGGTGGTGAGAAGTGCTGACCCGTCAACCATGGCGGCATCGATAACCTGTCCCTTGCCCGACCTGGTGGCCTCAAAGAGGCAACTGACAACCCCCAGGGCCAGCAACATTCCCCCACCTCCAAAGTCACCTATCAGGTTCATGGGTGGAACCGGGTTCTCTCCTGGTCGGCCAATTCCGTGTAAGGCACCGGCCAAGGCAATGTAGTTGATGTCGTGGCCAGCCATAGACGCATACGGGCCGTTTTGACCCCATCCGGTCATTCGTCCGTAAACGAGCCTTGGATTTCTTTCCATGCATACCTCAGGACCGAGCCCTAAGCGCTCGGCGACTCCGGGGCGGAATCCCTCGACTAGCCCGTCACTTTGTTCAACCAGACGCAAGACCACCTGGGCTCCTTCGGGGCTTTTCAAGTCAACCCCAATGGAGCGCTTCCCACGGTTGGTAAGTTCCATTGACGGTCTCGGTGGACCTCCCCCAACCACCGACTCGGCCCTGACCACGGTTATTACGTCTGCACCCAGGTCGGCTAAGACCATGGCCCCAAACGGGCACGGTCCCAACCCAGCCAGTTCAACTATCTTTACTCCATCAAGTGGACCAGCCACTAAGACCCCCTTCTATTGCGACCTCAAGGCCAACTCTGCCCTACACACATTAGCAACAATCTGATCAACAATTGGTGCTATTAGAGGCCCTGGCATCGAGTGACCCATCCCGGGATATGACACGAACTTGGACCCGGAGATTGCTTGATGGGTTGCCTGGCCCCCGGCAATTGAAATGAGTGGATCGTCTTGACCATGAATTACAAGAGTCTCTAATTTCAACCTCGCCAGATCATCGGTTCTATCTGGGGAAGACATGATGGCGGCCAGCTGCCGGCCAACTCCTTGGGGATAGAAACTCCGGTCAAACTCACTGGCAATCTTATTCGCCACATACTCATCTTCAAAGTCATATCCACTTCCCCATATCAGGCGCCAGGTGTCCAGACCGCTTGAGATAACTCTTTCTCTTTCGAACTCGGGTTTCCTGGTCAATGCCGCAACAACCTCAGGGGTAGGCGAGAGCAGTCCCGGGGCCCCGGTTGTGGACATGATTGAGCACAGAGACCTTACCTTTTCGGGAAAACGAATGGAAAAGGACTGCGCGATCATCCCTCCCATTGAACCTCCCAGGACATGTAAAGAGTCAATCCCAAGTGCCTCAACAAGCCCCATTACGTCGTCTGCCATATCCTCTACGGTGTAGCTGGTCGGTCTATCCCCGGAGCCGTCAAACTTAGTAGACAGACCGCTGTCTCGGTTGTCTAAGAGAATTAATTCAAGGCCACGAGAGGAGAGTTCTGAGATAAATAAAGAGTTCCAAGAGATTAGCTGACCCCCAAGTCCTTGGATTAGGAGGAGTTGACAGGTATCAGGGACTTCTTGGATCGATCCATTGGAAGGCCAGGCAAGCACTCCACAGGCCGGGACAACCTCATAGTAGATATCAATAAAATTCGCCGTGATATGTGGCATCTAGAAATGCTCATTGACTCGTGCATTGGCTGTCAAATGAGTAGGAGATTTAATATTGGGGTACAATTTCGCCTATGTCGTTTTTCCAGTCCCTTGAAGACCTTGAAGATCCTCAACACTTTTCCCTACCTGACGGATTTCAATTTGGAGTTGCCACGGCAGGTTTCCAGGTCGAGGGCGGTATAAATGGCCCAGGTGAACCGGCCAACAACTGGCTGAACTGGGAGCGATCCGGAAGGGTGGAACCCTCGGGAAGTGCAGTTGGATTTTGGACCGATTATGAAGATCACCTTGACCGAGTCGTGGGTCTCGGGTGCAACTCTGTACGCATTGGCCTTGAATGGGCCAGGTGCGAACCCGAAGACGGGGTCTTCGACGAACAGGCCATTGGGGGGTACCAGAAAATACTTAAGGCCTGTGAAGACCGGGGGCTTAGACCGTTGGTCACCTTGCACCATTTTACCCACCCTCACTACTTAGGTGATCTGTTCTGGTTGGACCCGGCGTCCCCAGAGCGCTATCTCAAGTGGGTGAAAAAGGCCATTGAATCGTTTCATCCGTTTTGCAACCAATGGGTCACGATAAACGAACTCAATATCTACGCGCTAGAGACCTTTGTAGCCGGGACCTTTCCACCTGGAAAATATGCAGACGTAGCCTCGATGGTTCGGGCCATTGATCACCTCTTGACCGCTCACGTTGGCGCGTATGAAATTATTCACAAGGTTCAACCCGAGGCAGTCGTAGGTACAAACAACTTCTGCTTTTCCTTTTATGACATCGATCGAATGCTTATGGACGTCCTCTACGGCCGTTCACAGGGAATATCGCGCGAAGACCTGTTCTTGTGGTTAGAAGAACGCCGATTTGCGTACACGAACAAGGTTTCAGCAATCACTCCCAATCCATATCGCAGGCGTGACGGCATTTTAGCCAAGCTAATTCGGGCAAACGTAAAGGTTGAAAAGGGCCTATCCAGAGCGATTGCTGCCGTGTATGCAAGCCCCCACGAACTCACCAGTGACGTGGCCCAAATTGACTATTACGACCCGGTGACCAGCCACCACCTCAGGATACCTGGCCATAAGACCGCCGGAGGAAGGAACTGGCTTCCTGGAAGGCTCCTATGGGATCACATCCAAGATCCTCCCCGTCTGGCCAACTACGCGGGTCTGAACACTAACGCTGGGCAAGACCTCTGGATTGTCGAGAACGGTCTGGGATCTAGGGTCAGGCGCGGGCGCTCATATCCCAGACTCGACGGTTGGGATCGACCAAGTCATATAAAGGCCTCACTGGGTGCCATGGTTGGCGCAATTTCTCGTGGGATTCCTATTACCGGATACTGGCACTGGACCCTGTGTGACAACTATGAGTGGGGATCCTACGAGCCACGCTTTGGAATCTTTGGTATTGACCGAGAAAGGGCCAACCGGTGGCTATCTACTGACTCGATGGGTGGTGACTCGGCGGGTACTTATCGAAAGATCATCGCCGAACTGTCAAGACCTCGCTAAGCCGGCTAATTCTTGCCAAGGAGTCGTGCTTTTTCTAGTTCAAACTCCTCATTAGTAATAACCGACCTCGCCCTAAGCTGGTCGAGACGTTCAAGCTGCTCGACCACGGTCAACCTCGACTGGGACGACGGCTCGAGGGGATCCACTAACGACTCGCCCTGACCCGGACCTTCAACGACTCTCGGAATGTAGTTGGGTCCGGTCTGCATGGGATCAGAGCGGAGTTCTTGGATACGGGCACTCTGGCGTTCAAATATGAGGGCCTTTATTCCGTCGGGATGGGGTACCCGGGTAACTGCCTTGGTCCCGGCCTCGCCACCAGTGTCGATGTAAATGTCGCCTACCCTAAAGATTCTCCCCCACAGGCTCTGGTCGAAAGAGACGTCGTTTATCCTCTCAAGGCGTGCATCCCAACCTTTTTTGACCAGTATCCCGGTTTGAAGAGCCAGGCGTAAATTGGTGACAACCAATGAGGTAGTCTGCCTCTGGAACACCCGAAGACCAAACCAGACAACCGGGATAACACAGAGGACTCCCAGTGACTCCAGTAACCATAGCGGAGACGACGGAAACACAAAGGCAACCCCAGCCAGAACTCCCAGACAGGCAATCATGACCACAAATGGTGGGACCAAGATAGACCAGTATGGGTGGAACTCGACTATGACGGTCTCGTTTCGACTGAGTAGCTTACTTGGATAGCTCATCTAACTAGTTGAATTATTTAGGGGTGATTGCATTAGTTGGTGTCCCTCTTGGCCTATTAGTGCCGTAGTGTCGGGCCCTATGGGCTAGAATAGCCATTTTTATTGGCAATTCCCACGATTGGAAGTAAATTGGCATTTAGCTTAGGTGATACAACACAAAAAGTAGGTGCACTCGGGCGAAAGGCCACCAACGCCGTGAAGGGAATTGGGGCCATTGGCCTGGACACCTCGGCCAAGGTGGCCATGGCCTCGCTGGCCGACTCGTACTCGTCAGTGCGCTCCCTGGTTCGGGTCCCCGGATTTCGCCAGCTCTCGGTCGGTCGTCCACTGTCTAGCTCTAAGATCCCCGCGGGACTAAAGGTCAACTTTGAGAACGCGTCACTTGAGATCACGATTCCAGCTAGCCAGATCGTCCTGATCGCGTGGTCCCCCGGGCAACCTCCCACGGTCCCAGCAGTTGACCACCTCGGGGAGGATTCTCAACAGCTCTACTACCTAGACGGGCAAGATCGCTGGTATCTGTCAACGGCGGGTATGGACGTGGTGGTCTTCTCCGACGGGTCCATCCGTATTTATCGGCGGACCAAGTACAAGTCTAAGAAGTCGGTCATCGAGCGCACTTCGGGGATGAAAAGTGAGATAATCTACGAGACACTTCCCCCTCACCGCCAGGGGGTTAGATGGACCTACGTCGAGCTCCTTAGAAAGCAGGGGTGTGTGTTCGGGTTGGGTGAACAGGCCGCCCCCTTGGACCTGGTCGGCCACTCCTTTACCCTGTGGAACCGAGACCCGGGCGGTTCATACGGGCCCGGTCAAAATCCCCTGTACATGGCGATCCCAACCTACCTAGGTCTCCATCCGGGCGGTAGTTATCTGGTTTTCCATGAAAACTCACACCGGGCTAACGTGAAAATCTCCGACAAGGTGGAGATCACCTTTGACTCTGGCCAGCTTCGTTCATACGTCTTTATAGGCGATCCTCCCCAGGTACTAGAAGATTACTGTCGCCTTACCGGCCTCCCACCACTTCCACCTATTTGGGCCTTGGGATATCATCAGTCA
>DAIDHF010000052.1 GCA_027452005.1 Acidimicrobiales bacterium | reverse complement strand
CACAAGACCCTCCGGGGTCCACGAAGTGGTGTCATCTTGGCAGCTCAAGAACTAGGCCAGGCCGTCGACAAGGCCATCTTTCCGGGGTTGCAAGGTGGACCTCTAGAGCACATAATTGCCGCCAAAGCAGCAGCGTTCATGGAGGCCGCCACTCCCGAGTTCGCGAGCTACACGAGGGCGGTAGTGGACAACGCCATCCAGCTGGGAAAGACCCTCCAAGAGGGAGGTCTGCGCCTGGTTTCCGGGGGCACCGACAACCATCTCTTGTTGGTAGACCTTCGAAGCTTTGACGGTGACCTGTCTGGAAAGGTCGCCCAGGAGACCCTAGAGACGGTAGGTATAGTGTGTAACCGTAACCAGATCCCTGAAGACCCCCGGTCACCATTTGTAACAAGTGGTCTACGCTTGGGAACGGCTGCCCAGACCACCTGTGGTATGGGCCGACCCGAGATGGTGGTCGTAGGTGAGACTATCGTTCGGGCATTGAAAGAGAGAGAGAACCAGCCAGAACTAGAGCGTCTCAAGAAGCTGGTTCGGGATCTGGCGGCGTCTTTCCCCCCCTACCGTGGCGAGATTGCCGAATATGGGGCCTTTGGGATTTCAGAAAAATAGCGGTCGAAGCACCGAGGGAACCTTTTCTGACCAGCCGAGGTGCATACTTGAAGGCATGTCAACCAGGGTTACTTTTAGATGATTGACTACCTTTTAATCTTCTTGATCTCTGTCGGGGTTACTTACGTGGTTATGTTCCCGGTTAGGAAGTCTGCATTCCGGCTAGACATTGTAGACTATCCCAACGAGAGAAAGATTCACCGGTTCCCCACACCTCTTGGAGGCGGGGCTGGAATGTTGATCGGATTTATCGTGTCCATGGTCGTAGCATCATTCTTGCCTGGGCTCCACGGGATTTTTGAAAGATCAACTGAGCCCCTTGGGGTAATGATTGCGGCCACGGTCATGTTTGGGGTGGGAATGATCGACGACGTGAGGCCGGTATCTGCTCCGGCCAAGATAGCCGGGCAAGTACTGGCCTCAAGTGTCTTGTACTACCTGGGTGTTACTATGTTTTACTTCAAGATTCCCTTTGCTGGAGTCTTGGTGTTATCTCCCGAGTGGCTCCCACTTCTCACGGCTATCTGGGTGATTGTGATTGCAAATGCCATCAATCTAATTGACGGCCTTGATGGGTTGGCGGCCGGAATCGTGGCCATCGGGGCAGGGTCTTTCTTTTTATACTCCAACAAGCTCATCGACCTGGGTTCTCTGCCCAAGGACAACATCGGACCACTCTTGGTTGTAATCGCCTGTGGAATCTGTCTTGGCTTTCTCCCGCATAATTTCAATCCGGCCAAGATTATGATGGGAGATGCCGGGGCCATGCTACTGGGCCTGATCATGGCTGCGTCCACCATGGTTGTGGGAGGCAGGACATCTGAAGTGCCGGGGGAGACATACTTCTTTTTTGCTCCCCTGTTTATCCCGTTCTTTATCTTGGGTGTCCCAATTCTTGACACCTTGTTCGCAATAGTTCGCAGAACGGCCAAGCGGTCGTCGATCTCGAGCGCGGATCGCGACCACCTCCACCACCGCCTGGTTCGCCTCGGGCACGGTCCCAGGCGATCGGTTGTTATCTTGTGGGTCTGGACGGCTATCCTGTCTGCCTTTGTGTTATACCCGGTCTTCTTCCATAAAGGTAACGAGTTCATTCCATTCTTGGTTGCAGCACTGGGGATAGTCCTCTATACCCTGTTTCACCCCGGACTACGCCCGGACCCATCCGCTCACGAGGACGGTGCTGAGGAATCTAACCAGGGCGAACACTCCAGTTTGCCGCCGAGTGGTTAGTCTAAGTGGTAAACCCACGACGTTTCCCTCTACAGCGGGCAGGCCGTCTGCTGTAGGGTCAGGGGACTTTTTCTTGCCCTGTTTCCAGCATTATTGCGTTCATCCGACCAGAGATCGTTGTGGGATCAGCTCATGAGAGAGGGTCCAATGAGAGATGGGCTATTGTCTTCGTCTAACTCGGTGTTGGCGGGCTAGTTGGATTTATCGCCTTGATATTTCGGTAGGGCCAGGACTTCCCGGACGCCATGTCAGCTGCGTTACATCAGCGGCGAACGAAGACTCGATGAGCTGCAACGAGATACCTGTCGAAGGTTTTGCGTCAATACGATAAGCCACTCCAAGAGAGGATGGGATTGCTCTTCCAATCTGTTCTAACCACTCACGGACGTTGGCCTCGTCGCCAGGGTCATCGAGCACAGCAATGAGGGCAAACTGGACCGACTCCGTCGAATCGTCGAACTGCATCAGCACATCGCGCACCCTTTGGGTCACTGGCCGGTGACGCCGCTTAGCAACGGCGTCTGCGATGCGCCGAGCAAGCGGCAGCAGCTCCGGGGGAACTGCTGGGCGGTCGTACCGCAGTCCGAGCCACTTCGTGAATGCCGGTCTGCGGATGTCGTCGATGGTGCGGCGGTTATCGCCTTGTCTGAGAAGTGCCGTTAGAACAGCAGGCGAGACCAAGGGGCGTGGGCTCGCCGACACGACATATTCGTCTTCTGTGATTAGGCACCTCCACGAGCGGATGCCCCAGTCCGCTGGAGGGTCTTCGACGAAAACAGGTCGCAGTTCGACGCGTGGGGTGCCGTCGTCGGTTTCGCTCTGATCAAGGTCACAGTCCTGACTGGCTACGACCCACAGCCCGTGCTCACCTTCGCAACGCTCGGGTCGTCCCGAAACGGTGCCCAGTACGATCGCATCAAGTGGAAGATCGGCCTCGACGATACTTCCCTGGCGCCATCCCGCTTCGTATAACGACGCCATATCGAAAGCGCCCTACTCGTGCAGTGCTGCTGTGGCACCGGTCTGGCGGGGATGGTCTGCCACCAATAGTCCGGGCAGACGAGGGCGGAGGACATCAATTGCAGCCAGGTACGCCCTGCTGGGCTCTCCGGCCTGCAACTCTTCGACCCCTGAACGCCCACCGAGAGGTGCTGTCTCCAAAAGTCGAGCGGTCACATTGGGATCGCGACCTCCCAGCAGGAAGATACGTTCGATGACGTCATAGGCATCGGCAATGTGGCGCCGTAGATCACCGCTATGTCCCTCTGTGACTCTCCGTCCTCCTTCGATTCCGTAGACGGTCGTATGACTGGTGCCAATGACATCGCCGAGTTGGCGAGCTGACCAGCCCGTCCATTCCCTAACCTTGAGGACCATTCGCTGGAGGTCTGGAGCGGGGCGTGGCGTCAGCGCTGGAAAGATAGGGCTCCAATCACCGAGCAACCAGAGGTCTGACCGAGTGTTCAGGTGTGGCCTCACAACGATGCGTTCCAGAGGCGAGCCCACGAGTGCGTCATTCAAAAGGTTGGCAGTATCGAGCACCGTCGGCATCAGAGAAGCTCCCGTCCAAAGTATTCAGCACCATCCGGAGCGACTGCCCAGAAGAAGAAACGATCGATCTGGTCGTGGAGCATCGTGACCTGCCGGGATAGCTCATCGACATCGAACGTTTGGGCACCGTCGATGAAGAGATCAATGTCGAGAAGATAGGCAGGATTTTGTGGTTGCCGGGGAAGCACTCCGGGAACCATTGTGCCCGCCGGTATGAATCCGTGTCGAACAATCGCCTGCACATCGACGGGCGGACCGCTTAGTTCTCCAACCGGTTCGGCGGCGAGTTGGGTCTGCGTAATGCTTGTTATCAGTCGAGTGGTGTCACCGACGGCTTCACTGCCGCTCCAGCCGGTCAACTCCGGGCGGAACCACCGCCGCCACGCCTTGTCATCACCCGGGGGAACCTCGGCGATGTTGAGATACCTCACACCAAGGCGATCCGCCCGAGACACCCCAGCGCCGTCAGCAAGAGCGGTTAGCACTGTCCAAAAGCGATCTGAGAACTCACTGAACGCTCCGTACTGCGGACCGGCTGACTGTGTGGCGCTGTCCGGAGCAATGACGACGGACCACCCGGAGTCATCCGTAAAGCGCCAGGTTTGAGCCGTCTGGCTCTCTGCTGCAGCCGGACCGGCCGCTCCAATGAGAAGGGATACTTGCTGTACTTGCTGCTGGTTCATGTATGGGAACACCTCATCGAGGCGCTCCTGGACGGGAGCGACCCCGTCCAAAGTATTCAGCTTGGCTCGAACAGGAAACCGGACTTGACCGAGCGCTTCAACCAGTGGCGGGCGGGTCAGACGGTACCTGGGGGCCGGATCAAGGCCGAACATCAGTAAACATTCCAGAAGCGTTCCATATAGTCAGTATAATAGAATCTTGGGGCCATGGGGCGTGACTAGGTAGTATCCGAGATAGCCAACATGTCCTCGATGCCGACTGATGGAGGAACTTCTTACAACACCCTACTATTTCCCTGACCAGTGCTTTCGAGTGCGGTAGAGTAAAGATTGTTGTGGGATCCGCTCATACGGGGGAAGCTGGGCCATAGACCCGTTTGCCGAGAGCGAAGATGAACTTTGCCTTCCATGAGGCCTGACAGCACTCCGCGAGCAAGCTGGACTTTCTCAACAAGAGCTTCCGCAGATCATTTGGAAACCCCAACCTCGGGTCGTGACAACTGACGGGTGTTGAACAAGCGGAGAGATTTGACAGAAGAAGGCGCTCTAGTTCATCTAATGGTAGAATCTGGTAAAATAAAGTGTATCGCAATGTCACACGTATTGCGATAACCCGCCTGGAGGTGGAAATATCCCCTATGCCTAAAGAGTCACCGGATCTAATGACCCTGCTCTCTCTGGGTGTGTATTGTGCGCTCTGTATCGGACTTGGAGTTGGCCTCGGATACTTACTAGATTCGAAGCTGGAGTCGGAGCCCGCGTTCACATTCGTGGGACTGGCCATTGGTATGACCTTGGCCGGGCTTGGAACTTTCAAGGCCTTTAGAGGTTTGCAAGACAAGTAAAATTTCACCTTAAAATAAGAACAAGACAGTCAATAGCAGAACAAGAGAAACATGATGGGCGAACAGATCGAATCTGATACCGGCGCGGGGATGTTTGGGTCTGCCCCTGTTTCTGTTGACGAACTGGTCAGAATTCACAAGATGACAATGCGCATGTCAATTGCCTTTGCAGTTTTGTCAATGGCGGTGCTCACCCCACTGGGCCAAGTTGAGTACGGCCTGGGCGTCTGTTTGGGCCTAGCTTGTGGGGTATGGAACCTGCGAGCCCTTGAGGGATCACTAAGTCGCATAGAACCTGAGAACCTCAAGTTAGGCCGGCGCCGATTTGCCATGGGAAGGATGGGGCGCCTAGGTATTATCACGGCGGTTGCGTTGTTGTTCTTGGTGGCCGTAAGAAATGTCGGGCTAGGGATGGTGTTAGGAGTAGGAGTCTTTTACGCGATCATGTTGGGCAACATGATCGTTTCCTTGGCCCGGGCGAGGCGAGAAAACATGCACCTGGGAAATCAGGAAAGCTAGATCTAAATGTTTTTCGTGTCCAAGATCTTGCAACCCCTATCACTTTTTGGGTCGCTCAATATCAATCCCAACGCCCACGTGACGGCCAAGATTGCCGGGGTTACCCTAGACATGGACGTGATCTGGTCAACTTTTATGGCTGGGGCGATCATGATCGGGCTAGGTCTGATTCTAAGAACCAGGCTAACTTCAGAGGTTCCGGGCAAGATGCAAACCGCATACGAAGCCCTGGTTGAGTGGATCCAGGGGATGGTGAGGGACTCAATCGGCGACGCCGGAGCAAAGATTGTTCCCCTGGCACTTACCTTGTTTATGTTTATCTTGTTTGCCAACTGGCTTGATGCAATCCCTGGAGGCCACGAGCCGGGATTGTTTCCCAGCCCAACCGGGGACGTCAATCTGGATTACGCGATGGCCATCTTCGTTATAGTCGGGGTTCATATTGCCTCGATTCGAACCAAGGGGCTTCGGGGCTATCTACGTCACTACGGCCAGCCATTCAAGTTTCTGATTCCCATTAATGTAATTGAAGAGCTTGTCAAGCCACTCACACTTGCCCTGCGACTCTTTGGAAATATATTCTCGGGGGCTCTGATGATTACCCTACTGTCTCATCTGGCCCCGTATGTGTTGTGGGCCCCTGAGATTGTCTGGAAGGCCTTCGACTCGCTTTTCGTAGCACCCATTCAGGCCTTTATCTTTTCCCTGCTCACTATTTTGTACTATCAAGCTGCAATGGCCACGGAAGGAGCCCACTAGGTTTTCTAATTGGTTTCACCCAGGAGATTATTTTTATCTATGACACATCACATAAGGAAGGAAAGGAAACAATGGCAACAGCCACAACAGTAAACTCGGCACAGTACGCAGGTGCATTCGTGGGGGCAGGACTCGCTCTCGGAGGAGGTGCTATCGGTGCCGCAATTGGCGACGGTTTGGCCGGTGGTCAGACTATTGCCGGGGTAGCTCGTCAGCCTGAACTACAGAGCCGTCTGTATACGACTATGTTTCTAACAGTTGGTCTGTGCGAGGCCATGTACTTTATCAATCTCGTATTTGCCGCCCTGTTCGTGTTCGTACTTGGCAAAACCGCCTAGGACTCTGAGTTATCCATGTCTGTTGATAGGTTTCCACGCGCAGATTTGTACTGTAGTTCGTGTGTGACGAGCCCAGCAGACGTTGAACTTCTTGGAAGGTGTAGATAATGCTAATTGCGTCGAGTAATTTTCTAGTCCCCAACGCTACGTTCTTTGTTGAATTGGCAGCTTTTGTTTTGTTCCTAGCTATAGTTAGCAAAACTCTCTTGCCCAAGATCAATGAGATGATCGTAAAGCGACAGAACACGATTGCCGAGTCACTTAAAGTAGTTGACGAGTCAAAGCACTTGATGGCCGAGGCTAAATCGTCCTACGACAAGGCTGTGGCCAAGGCTCACGAAGATGGGAGGGCAGCCCTAGACCAGGCCAACAAGATGGCCGAGGAGATTGTTGCAGAGGCCAGAAAGAAGGCCCAGGTTGAGTATGACCGAATAGTTAGTAAAGCTCAGGTCGACCTGGAGGCATCTCGACAGCAGGCAATCCGGGATCTTCAGGCACAAGCCGGTGAACTTGCTATTGAGATTGCGCGGAAGATAATTGAGAGCGAGCTTTCGCCTGAAAAACATCGGGAACTAATAGAGCTAGCTATAGGCGCTTCTAAGGCGGCCGGGTAGCCTTCGTGAACGAGTCGATTCGGGGTTATGCCACGGCGTGTGGGTTGATCTCGGCGGGATCAGCCGGGGCAACGGCCTCGCCGAGGCTTACCGACGAGCTAATTGGTCTGTCGAGAGTTTTAGATGGGGCCGACGAGTTGCGATGGGCCCTAGCCGACACCTCTCTGGCGGTGTCTACTCGAAAGGCGATAATTACAGAGCTTCTCACAGGTAAGCTCGACTCACTTGCCGTCAAGTTAGTCTCATTTGTGATAGGCCATGATAACCCAACCGAGGTTATTACCAACTTGGACTGGGTAGTCGACCAGGTAGCCAACGTGAATTTAGCACTCGCGAAAAGTCAAGATATTTCACCGAGTATCCTCGATGACACCCTCATAGGTCCCTCGGTCGGGCGGTCTGAAACAAGAAATAGAGTTGGAGGTTTTGCTCAGGCCGCATTTTCGACCCTGGAGACCGAAGCAGCCATCTATGAAGTAGAAGATGAGCTTTTTCGTTTGGCCCGAGTGGTCCAAGGAAATCTTGATCTACGCGTTGCCTTGACCGATTGGAACCGAACTCCAACCCAGCGGGCCAATATAGCCGATGAACTCTTGGGCAATAAGGTGACCCCAGTTACCAGGTGGATTGTTTTGTATGCCCTGAAAGCCGGCAACCCAGGAAACCTGGTCTTGTTACTCGACTGGCTGGTTGGCCAGGCGGCCCAGGAGAGAAATTGGCGAGTGGGTGAGGTGCGGTGTCGGCAAGTACCCGAGGCAGACCAGGTAGAAAGAATGGGTAGGGCCATGGCCCAAAGCGTCGGTCACGACGTAGAGCTACGAGTGGTGATCGACGACTCAGTAATAGGCGGGGCCCAGATTACGGTGGGAGATTACGTGATCGACGCAACTATTAGAAGGAAGCTGGACGAGATGCACCAATTTATATCCGATCAAAGAGCAACAGGGAGAAACTAGATGGCAGAGCTGACCATAAGTGCAAATGAGATAGCAAGTGTTTTGCAAAGACACATCGCAGACTTTGACTCCGACGTGGCCATCGAGCAGGTTGGCCATATTGTGGAGGTCGGTGACGGGATCGCACTAATTTCGGGTCTACCCCGAGTAGGCGTTAATGAGATCCTGGAGTTTGAGGGAGGAGTAACTGGACTCGCCTTGAACCTAGAAGAGGATCAGATCGGAGCGGTAATCCTTGGAACAGCCGCATCCTTAGAGGAAGGTCAAATTGTCCGGGCGACCAATCGGATCCTGTCGGTTCCCGTGGGAGACGGACTGCTCGGGAGAGTGGTTAACTCACTCGGAGAGCCCGTGGACGGCAAGGGACCCATTGCCTCGGACACCTTGAGACGACTGGAGGTACAGGCCCCGGGTATTGTTGACCGCCAGCCGGTTGGCGAGCCTCTCCAGACCGGGATTAAGGCTATTGACTCGATGACTCCCATAGGGCGGGGCCAAAGAGAGTTGATTATTGGGGACCGCAAGACTGGTAAAACTCAGGTAGCCATCGACACGATCATCAACCAGGCTGGTCAAGGGGTCAAGTGTATTTACGTGGCTATCGGGCAAAAGGGGTCGACAATATCCCAGACCGTGGCCACTCTAGAAAGATACGGGGCCATGGAGTACACGGTTGTTGTCATCGCCCCGGCATCTGACCCGGCTCCACTTAAATACCTGGCCCCGTATGCGGGTTGCGCCATGGGTCAACACTGGATGGAGAACTCTGAGCACGCCCTTATTGTCTATGATGATCTTTCCAAGCAGGCAGAGGCCTACAGACAGCTATCACTTCTCCTGCGCCGACCCCCCGGCAGAGAGGCATATCCCGGTGACGTGTTCTACCTACACAGCCGTCTACTTGAGCGCGCTGCCAAACTTTCTGATGCCCGCGGTGGGGGATCTCTAACCGCCCTTCCAATTATAGAGACCAAAGCCGGGGACGTGTCTGCGTACATCCCGACCAATGTGATCTCCATTACTGATGGGCAGATCTATCTGGACAGTGACCTATTCAACTCGGGTATCCGGCCCGCGGTGAATGTTGGAATTTCAGTGTCTAGGGTGGGGGGAGCCGCCCAGGTAAAGGCCATGAAGGACGTTTCTGGGACCCTCAAGATTGATCTGGCCCAGTTTCGTGACCTGGAGGCCTTTGCGACTTTTGGGTCCGAGTTGGACAAAGCATCACAGGCCCAGCTGGATCGAGGTTATCGACTCACTGAGTTGCTCAAGCAATCCCTAAACTCACCCCTCGCTGTCGACGAACAGATTGTAATAATCTACGCCGGTACTAACGGGTACACTGACGAGATTGCCATAAAGGACGTTCAGCCTTTCGGCGACGACCTTCTCATCTACATGAAAGCTGAACACGCAGATCTCATGGAGAAGATCCGCCGTGACGGAAAGCTACCTGACAAGAACGATCTTGACAAGGCCGTTCAAACATTCCTAGACCGATTCAAGGCAATTGAGGGTTAGTATCTAAAATGGGAGCCGGTCAAGAGAGGGCCCTACGCCGACGGATAAAGTCAGTCAACTCCACCAGGAAGATAACCCGGGCCATGGAGCTCATAGCGGCCTCTCGCATTGCCAAGGCCCAGCACGCGATAATCGGGGCCAAGCCCTATATTGCTTCAATGGGCAACCTGCTCGAGGGCCTGGCCAAGAACTTTGAGGCGCGCCGCCACCCAATCTTTGCCCAGTCCGAGCACGTCGAAGGGGTAGCGGTGATTGTGGTATCGGCCGACCGGGGGCTTTGTGGGGCATACAACTCCAACGTCTTGCGGGCTGGCGAGCGGTTGGTAAAAGAGCACCTAGAAGCCGACCGTATCTGCAAGGTGGTGGCCGTAGGAAAAAAGGCCTTGGGCTACTTCCGTTATCGGGGATATGAGATGGATAGGACCTTTCTGGGTATAACCGACCAGCCCAAATACCCTGACGCGAAGGCAATTGCCGACCAGGTAGCTCTTCTTATGGAGCAGCCCGAGATCAACCTGGTCCAGATCGTCTACACGCAATTTGTGTCCCTCGGGACCCAGAAGGTGGTCATTGAACAGATCTACCCAGTTGTTGCGAACGACCAAGTTATTGACGAAGATTCACCGGCCGGGTTGCGCTATCGTGACTATGAGTTTGAACCAGATAGTGATGTACTTATCGATTATCTCGTCCCACGAGTACTGGAGACCAAGATATTCGGGTCACTCCTAAATGCGTCGGCATCTGAGCACGCTTCAAGACAGCGAGCCATGAAGGCGGCCACGGACAATGCAGATGAATTTGCGAAGAACTTGACCCGGCAGATGAACCGGGCACGCCAAGACTCAATCACTACCGAGATCATGGAGATCGTCGGCGGAGCAGAGGCTCTTGGATGATGAGAGTACGAGTTGAACCCCTAGATCACCATACAATAGAGAAAACCCAGGAGAAATTGGACAGATGAGCACCACGGTTGAACAAGATACCAAGACATTGGCCACGGGAAGAGTTGTGGCCATAACCGGGCCGGTTATTGACGTAGAGTTCCCCCCGAACTCTCTTCCCGAGATCAATCACGCGGTTGAATTTGATCTAGAGCGAGATGATGAGAAGGTGACCATCATCGCCGAAGTAGCCCAGCAGATCGGCGAGGGAAGGGTTAGGTGTATCTGCCTCAAGGCAACCGACGGACTTAGAAGGGGAACCGAGGTTAGAAATCTTGGACGAGGTATCTCGGTTCCGGTGGGCAACGGAGTGCTCGGACACGTGTTCAACGTAACTGGAGATCCCCTAGACGTAGATCAAGTTGACGGTATCGTGGACAGATGGGACATCCACCGTGACTCTCCCCCCTTTGATGAGCTTGAACCCAGAGCCCAGATGTTTGAGACCGGGATCAAGGTAATCGATCTCCTCGAGCCCTACGTACAGGGAGGCAAAATCGGCCTGTTCGGCGGAGCGGGGGTCGGCAAGACCGTGCTTATCATGGAAATGATTAACCGGGTAGCCACCCAGCATGGTGGCGTGTCGGTTTTTGCCGGGGTAGGGGAGAGGACCCGTGAAGGGACCGACCTGTGGATTGAGATGCAAGAGTCCGGGGTCATAAACAAGGCCGCCCTGGTTTACGGTCAGATGGACGAGCCCCCCGGGGTTAGGCTTCGGGTAGCGCTTTCTGCCTTGACCATGGCTGAGTACTTTCGAGACGTTCAAGGCCAGGACGTGTTGCTATTTGTCGATAACATCTTCCGGTTTGTTCAAGCTGGCTCGGAGGTGTCAACTCTCCTAAGACGTATGCCAGCAGCTGTGGGTTATCAACCTACCCTGGCCGACGAGATGGGCCAGCTACAAGAGCGCATCACCTCCACCAAGGGGCGCTCAATCACCTCACTTCAGGCCGTGTACGTCCCAGCCGATGACTACACCGATCCGGCACCCTTTACGACCTTTACCCACTTAGATGCGACAACCGAACTGTCTCGTCAGATCGCCTCGTTGGGGATCTATCCTGCGGTTGACCCCTTGGCGTCTACATCAACCATCTTGTCTCCAGAGGTAGTTGGCCAGCGCCACTACGCCGTGGCCAGACGGGTCCAAGAGGTCCTGCAACGAGCCAAGGAGCTTCAAGATATTATCGCCATCTTGGGCCTTGACGAGCTCTCAGAAGAAGACCGGGTAACGGTGAACCGAGCCAGAAAGATTCAAAGGTTCTTGTCCCAACCGTTCTTTGTGGGAGAGGTCTTTACTGGTCTAAAGGGGGTTTATTGTTCAGTCAACGAAACAGTTGAGTCTTTTGAGGCCTTGGTAAACGGAGAACTCGACAACATCCCCGAGCAGGCCTTCTTGAACGTCGGGGGAGTCGAAAGTGTATTGGCCAAGGCAAAAGAACTTGAATCCTAAGCTTAGGAGTTTGTGAGTTGGCAGTAACCTTTGAGGCCCAGATAATCTCACCTGACAAGGTCTTATTTAGTGGACCAGCCGAGATGCTAGCCTGTCGGACCAAGGTCGGGGAGATTGCCTTTTATGCAAACCACGTACCTCTGGTTGGTGCTCTCGACGTGTGTAAGGTCCGGGTGCTCGGTGAGGATGGCCACGAGAGCGTGTTTGGGGTCAAGAGTGGGTTTGTCGAGGTGGTAAACAATACGGTTACCCTTCTCACTGACATGGCCTTTCCCAAAGAAGAGATCACGCCCGAACTCGTCGATAAGGTCCGTTCCTTGGCATTGTCGCCAGATAGCGAGCAAGACGGGTCCGACTTACGCATGGGGGCAATAGGCCGAGAAGAAAGCTCGGCCGGGTCAACTAGTGGTAACACCGAGCTTGTCGGCGACAATATGAATGGGATTTCTGATTCGGCTGACCGCTTGGTTGAAGATCGCCGGTGGTTGGCTCTCCTAGAGGAACTCTCCGGGAACTAGACCCACTAGGTGACCGGACCTTTAGGAGTAACGTCCGCCGATAGACCTGAAGAGCTATTGGAGTGACTACACCGTGGGTGATCGCCTGCGACGTTGGTGGGTCTCTCGTTGTTATTGCCACGGGGGCAAGTATGGTGAGCACCCTGGTAATTCCCCGAGGCTACATCTCTCCGTTATTTAAAGTAGTCGACACGTTGGTTGATCGAACATTTAGTCTGATCTGTAGGCCATTCCAATATAAGACTCGAGACAGAATAATGTCTGGGGAGGCCCCGATCATTATTTTGACCCTCCTAGTTGGCTGGCTAGGATTTTTCGTACTCGGTTACGGGGTTATTTTACTCCCGGTCACCCACTCTTGGGACTTGGCCTTTCGCGAGTCAGCCTCTTCTACGTTTACTTTGGGTTTTACCTTGAGATCTCAGTCACGTCCAGCCGCAGTTGATTTTTTAGCTGCAGCAACCGGAATGATCTCGATTGCCCTACAAATTGGGTACATGCCAACCCTTTACGGCGCCTACAACCGGCGTGAGACCGAGGTAACTCTCCTTCACATAAGGGCCGGAAATCCACCATGGGGTCCTGAGCTAATCTCTCGAGCTACCCGATTGAGCACGATTGAGACCCTACCTTCTTTGTATGAGAACTGGGAAAGATGGGCCTCAGACGTGGTTGAAAGTCACTCAAGCTACCCGGTATTACTTAGGTTTCGGTCTCCACATCAAGACGCCTCATGGATAGTCGCCCTCCTTGCCGTGCTCGACTCTGCTGCCATCATGCTATCAATTGCTCCGAGTCAGGCTAACCTGCAGTTTCGACTTTGCCTGAGGGCCGGATTTTTGTGCGTTCAAAGACTTGCTGAAACTGTTGGGATTGTAACCAACAAGGATCCCTCTCCTGACACCGAGATCGAACTGCCCTTTGATGAGTTTGCTCAGGCATATCATAGAATTCAAGACGGAGGTTTTGAAATGGAGAGAGACGTCCAAGAGGCTTGGGCCCACTTCAAGGGATGGCGGGTCAATTACGAGGCTCCAGTATACGCTCTAGCAAAGGCGATCGACGCCGTCCCGGTAGTGTGGTCTGGTCCGCGTCGCTTCTCAGACCCGCAGGTGAGTCCAGACGTTATTGTCAATCGGACTCCGGCTAATCCTCGTGGAGATGGTCCTAGAGAGATTCCTGGAAATCCACACTCAAAGTAGCAATTTATCCCTCAAATGCAGGTTCATCCGAACAGGCCGAGTTCTGTGAGAACGGGTCGGCTAGTTCACTCGACTCGATAGATTCAAGATCTTGAGCATCGAGGCCGCTGAGATGTGATGGCCACCAGTTCCAGCGACCTAGTACCGAGACCACCGAGGGAACCAAAACGGTACGAACTACAAAGGTGTCCATTAGAATTCCGGCCGCCAGGCCAAACCCGATTGCCTGGATCTCACTAGAGCTAGGTCCGCTGCCAGCCGCCAGGCCTAGTATTGCAAAACTACCTGCCAGGATAAGCCCAGCAGATGTAATCGTTGGCCCGGTTAGACTCACTGCCTTGACCACGGCTTGGCGAAGAGGAAGATCGTGGACCTCTTCTCGAATCCTGGTCATGACCAAGATGTTGTAGTCCTCTCCAAGGGCTAGCAGGAAGATAAACATCAAAAATGGTAGCAAGAAGGTCAGCCCGGAGTCACCACGCAGGTCTATAAAGACAAGTACCGAGAGTCCCAGAGCAGCCAGATATGAGATTACCACACTAACAATTAGATAAAGCGGGGCAATAAGGCTTCTCAGGACAATTGCCAGAAGTAACGTAATAGCTATCGCGGCCAGTGGAATGATGTGGGTAACATCACTCCCGGCCACAGATGACACGTCATATAGCCCCGCGGCTTCACCGGCCACTCCAACCTGGGTAGCCCCAACCCGCCTTCCAATCTCAGTCAAGGTGGATCTGATTTGGGGAACCGCATTGAGCGCACGAGTCCCGGCCGGGTCACCAGCCACCAGTCCAACCTGGAAATCAACCGTGGTACCCGATGGCGAGATGTACTGACTTGTAGAACGATATATCGAGTAATCAAGCTGTGAGACAGAGCCGGTGAGATAACTAGGTTCGAGAGGAGGCAGAAGTTTTGCCACGCCCAGGTGAGATTGGAGTGATTCCAATGTTCCCGGGCTAATAGAAAATCCGGTTGGATCGAGGGGTCCTTGAATGTTTGTAAACTCTCCGGAGGCCCGCAACTGGGACCCGACAGTGACTAATCGAGCTGGATCGGACCATATCGGGTCGGCAAATTTCAGTACTAGATCTGTGGGTACGGCACTAGAGTGTGGGAAGCTCGACGACAGTACGTTCTCGCCGATTTGGGCAGCAGATCCTTTGGGCGCGGTAACCGAGGAGCCGAATCCGCCCGAACTAAACTGGGATACAAACACGGCCAAGAAACCCAATACAGCCAACCCGGCACCAAGGGTTATGGCTGGTCGTTCCACGAGTCTTGTTGCAACGCGCCCCCACATGCTCTTGGAATGGTCCCCAATCCGAATCTTCGAGGGCCAGAACACGGCCCTACCCAGTAGTGCCAATAAGGCGGGCAGTAGAGTGAGACCGGCCAGGAGCATTAAGCTAACCGCAATTGCAAGAGGTACCCCGAGATCCTTGTAGATCCCAAACGACGCAAACAATAGGGTTAGTAGGGCGAAGATAACCGTACCAGCTGACGCACTTATTGACTCGCCGACCCTTGAAAGCGAGTGTGCCACGGCCTCTTTAGGATCTCTGCCTCCCCACATCTCTTCTCGTACGCGAAATACCAAGAACAGTCCGTAGTCGGTCCCAGCACCAAGCAATAGCACTATCATAAGGAGTTGGGTGAACTGGGACACGTTCAGGCCGTGTGCGCCCAATTCCCCTATAACAGACCCGGCCAACAGGAGGACCACAACCGACGGGAGTAGTGTTATAAATGGAGCAAGGGCTGATCGGAAAATAAAGAACAACAGGGCCAAGATAAACAGTACTGAAAGTCCCTGGAGACTTCCGGCGGTTGTCTGAGACTTTGCGTTGTTAGCAACGTCTATGGCGAGCGGCCCGGTTACATAGAACTTCAGGTTGCTGGCATCGGGTATTGACTTGGTGTCACGGGTTAGTGAGTTAACCAGGACCTGTTGCTGGGAGGGACCGAAATTGTCGATCTTGGCCAAGATATTTATAAGCGCCGTCCGTTGGTTTGGGGACACGGCTACCTCGTTGGCCTTGACCACATACGAGGTCTTGGCAACCCGAGAAATCAGTTGGGCGATTACCTGTTGGTCTTGACTGTTTAGTGGACCCTGAGCACTTTCCACGGCAATCGACACTTGATTGGAAAAGTTTTGCTTTCCATCAATAGGACGAGCTAACTTCTGGGCCTTCAAGCTGGGAGAACCTCCCGGGAGGAAAGAACTGTTGTTGTTGTTCACCTGGCTCCCGATGGACGGAAACGCGGCCACAGCCGCAATCGTTACGGCGATCCAAGCAAAAAGTATTGCCCAGCGGAAGCGGACTACAAACTTGCCCAACCCAGTAAAAAAGGAGTTCATCTACGCGCTCTCAGAAATGTTGAAGGTGATTACGTGTCTAGATCATACTCCAGCCTAGTTATATATGGCTAACCGTATCGCCAACATGAGTTTTACATTTGGCTTCTTTCATGAGAACCTTCAAGGCTTGAGCCAGTCGGCTGACTTAGGGGTTGCGACCGAGTCTCAAGGCAAAGACTTTCAGTCAGCCGACCGGCGACTTGGCGCGCCTAGTACAGGGCTCCACTAGAAGCCCATTCCAGAGCGGGCTTGTTGCGCGGGTTTTGGATATCAGTTCCGTGAATAATGGCGAACGTTGGACTCATGGCCAGTATTCGGTGTAGGTCTGCCATGAGGGGTCGCCCATTTACAGTAGCCGACTTGCGTGGGTTCACTATCAGATACGAGTTGTGCCACTCGGGCTCAACGGGAGCGATGTCCGTCGACCGACAGTCATACTCAACCCACATTCCCTGGGCAATGGAGTAGTTCAAAAGCTCGGCAACAGGATTTTCCATGCTCCCGTCTTCTCTACGGTAAACCGGGCCTTTCCCGGGAACTTCCTCAGGCTGTCTAATAAAGGGGTATACAATCTGGGCAACCGTTGGAGTCTTGGTGAAGTTAGCCCGATATGTTGACAAGATTGTACATATTGTCTCCAACCAGACCGCCTCGCTATAGCCAAGTGAACGCCACAGAAGTCCCCTAGACGGACCAGTCTGGCCCATCTGTTTTGCCGGTGGATCTTCGAGCTGGGTGCGTCCATCGCAACCAACCGACGCGCGTACGAAGAGCACCTCGTCGTGTCCGTCATAGTGCTGCGCTAACTCCCCAATGAGGCGAGTGTAGGCGTTTAGATAGATTGAACTCCAATACTCGTGGGGATGTACCGAGCCCAGTGCGTGCGAGGTAACCCGCTTGAGACCCACGCCATATAGCCACTGGGGAATGGATTCATTGAACTCTTCAGATACCCCCCAGATATCTTTCATCCCAGGAATCGACGGGGTTGCCACGGTTAGGTCGGGGGTGGAGGCACACAGAACCTCAATTCCAACCCGCTTGTTAGCCCGTGCCCACGGGTGAATTTTTTGATCGATTTTCTCGAAGTTGAATACTCCGTTGGCCGGTTCAATATCGGCCCAGTTGACCGACACGATTCCACCCACGATATAGGGGCTCTCCACTAGGGGAAGTCCGGAACGCTGGAGCATTCCATAAAACGGGGTTCGAGGGTGGGTCTGCTGGCCTACCTCGGTCCCCGTCACCATTGACAGGTCTTGAAGGCTCATGTTACCCTCCGTTTTTCGTGTATTTGCTTTGTCTACTCTTAAGTATCGGCTAAGAAGCTTTAAAGTATTAGCACTATCTAGGTAATTACACCTGATTTCGACTTAAAGCTCAAGAGATATATCCGGACTAGAGGTTAACCGAACTCAATCTGGGAAAAACCGGCAAGTTTTTCCAGTCTATGCTGGGCATCTACCTGGCGAACGGTTCCTGACTTGGATCGCATAACCAGAGACTGCGTGGTAGCCCCGTTAGGTCCATAACGCACTCCCCTGAGTAGTTCCCCATCGGTGACCCCGGTTGCGGCGAAGAAGCAGTTGTTCCCCTGGGCAAGATCATCAGTAAGCAGAACCCGGTTTTCGTCAAGCCCGGCCTCTTGAATCTTGCGCCGTTCATCGTCGTTGCGTGGCCATAGCTTGGCCTGGATCTCTCCACCCATGCACTTTAGTGCCGCTGCTGAGATAACCCCCTCGGGGGTGCCACCAACTCCCAATAAGATGTCGACACCCGTTTCTGGCCAGGCGGCTGAAATTGCCCCTGCCACGTCACCGTCTGAGATTAGTCTTATGCGAGCCCCGGTTTCGCGAACCTGAGCAATTAGGTCAGTGTGGCGCTCACGGTCCAAGATGACTGCTGTCAGGTCTCGGACGTCAACTCCTTTGGCTTTTGCAACTGCCTCTAAGTTCTCAGCTGGTGAAAGATTTATGTCAATTGACCCAGCTGCATCTGGACCAACCGCAAGCTTGTCCATGTAAAAACATGGCCCGGGGTCAAACAGGGTTCCCCGCTCAGAGGCCACGATTACTGCCAAGGCTCCTCCTCGACCAAGAGACGTGAGATTGGTACCGTCTATTGGATCTACTGCAATGTCAATCTCAGGTGGAGTCCCCGTGCCAACGCGCTCTCCGTTGAAGAGCATTGGGGCATTGTCCTTCTCGCCCTCTCCGATTACGACGACCCCGTCCATATGGACCGTAGAAAGGACTACCCTCATCGCATTTACGGCAGCCCCGTCGGCCCCTTCTTTGTCACCGCGGCCCATCCACCTAGCGGCGGCCATGGCGGCAGCCTCGGTTACTCGGACCAGCTCCATAGCCAGATTTCTGTCGGGGACTTGTTTCATGGAAGACATCTTGACAATCCTACAACTTGGCAGCGACAAACATTTTAATTGGTGCTAATCCTCAGTGATTTTGGCAAAGTTGTCGATTTGGACTCTTTACAACTCGACCAAGCCCACGGGGTAGACCCGGGGGCGATCCAGGCACCGGTCGACTTGAACAGGGAACCCTCCGAGGAGGCCCTAGGCGAGACCTTGCGGGTAGATTGCACAGACCGCTCTTTTGTGAATTGAACGTCAACTCCGAGTAAGAAACGGCTTCTTTTAAGTAGAACACCAGTTCGATCTAAATGAATTACGCTAATGACGCCCAGGTCCAAAACTTTATAGTGGCACCAATACACGTTGAGAGATAGCCCATCAAGTTACCCCGAGGGGACTGGCGGCTTGAGCCGTCAGGGGAATCGGGGTTCGGGGCGACGCCCCGGGGTCACACCCGAGGTGTATAGGGGGTG
>DAIDHF010000051.1 GCA_027452005.1 Acidimicrobiales bacterium | reverse complement strand
AGATCTGCTCTCTCCCATAGTCTAACGCTGCCTGGCATGACCATGTGAAGAAGTCGAGCTGGCTTCCCCATCCGATCCGGTCCTGAACCGTCACGGTTTCGCCTGCGTGCTCTCCGCTGAGTATCCTCAGCTTCGTCCCCAGAGGCCACATATTGCCAGCCGCAGCCCCTATGTGAGTTTGCTGGCCGTCCGCCATGGTGCCGCTCTGACAGTAGCTGGTCGAGGACACGCTGACAATCCTGGAAACTGGTGGAGTCCAGGGTTTGAAGTCGAGAACTGGAGCCGGACTGATGAGCTTCGGCGCTGGCTGAGGGACTTTCAGCCACATTATGGCGCTAAAGCCGATTGGAGCTAACAGCTCTCTTTGATCCTACTAGGCCGATATGACATAAATCCCCCTCGTAGTGCTTGCGCCCATCATAGCTCGTTCAGCCGATCAACGCTCTCCAGGTGGCCAGGTCTATCTCTCCAGTGGGGTTGATCCCATGATCCCCCTGCCATGCACTGATCTCGGACTCTGTTCCTCCGTGACCCATGAGAGCAAATATAGCCCTAGCCAATGGGGTTGACTCCCCCGCTTTGATGGTCTGGGGAACTATCCCCGGAGACACTACTGAGAAGCTCATAGGTCTACGCACCAGAAGCGAATGTAGAACAATGCTCCAGTGGCCCCACACAATGCGACAATGAAATCACCAGGGTATATCTCTATTGGGATCTGCTCAAAGACGAACTCATATTGGGACATGAAATAGGTTCCTATGTACTGAGTCGATCCGTTCGCCCTGACCAGTCCAATATAAACCGTTCCAGCGGCCACAACACAGTTAATCTCTATTTGGCGGATCAGCAGTGGCGATGCTATGGGATTGGCTGAAAGTCCAAGGATCCGATACCACGTGTTCACGGCGGCGAAGTTCAGTGCATCAGGAGGATCAAGTGCCACTGTGGTCATGTCGGCGGCGCTGGCCGCACTTCCAGGCCAGAACGTGTTGCCCCCGCTGTTTGGCACGAGCATCCGAGTCATCGGGGCCAACACCGAGTCGATCTCCGAGCTGACCACCTGTAGCTTGGTTCCGGAAGTGTTGAAAGCCGGAGCCTGTGAGACTCCCTGTGCTAACCCGGTGTCGTTTATCGCAAGGGCGCTTCCGGATCCGATCTCGTATCCTCCCCTGGCGAAGTGGCAGATCCAAAGTGGACCAGGGGTGTAGGGTTGGACGGTAGAGGTTTTGGTGAGTGATGCTATGCCCCAGTAAGCCTTTTGACCGGCGGCAACGGTGGAATTATTGGCGTCTGTCTGGACAAAAAGCGCATATTTTCCGGCAGGAACCGTGAAAGTCCTTGATCCCGATGGGCTTGAAATCGGTGTGGTCATTACGTCTGCCAGGTATGAGTTAGTGGACGATATGATCCAAGAGAAAGTTCCGCTGGTGACCTGAGAAATGTCGGCATTGATCCAGGACAGAGTAAACACATCTCCTGGACTACATTCAACCCCGACGGGTGTCCCGACTCCCACATCCCCTAATGCCGATCCGGTTCCGATTATGTACCAAGCTGCCGAATCGGTCCCCGGATTGGCAACATTCACATCGCCATTCGAGGTGCCAATGGACGTTCCAAATGTTGTCCACGTCGCCCCGGTTGCAGCTGTGGCGTTGGCCAGGTTGGAGTCGTAGACGAGGTTCCCCACATATCCAGCCGGGACCACAGGAACAAGAGCAACCGTATTGTAAGCCGACCCAGATAGCGTCGTGGGTCCGTTGCTGATGGTGGTAACCAATGATCCGGTGGTCATGCCGACATTAGGAACCTCGAACCATCCGGTGTAATGATAGGTAGTGCTTGCTGCTCCGGTAACCGTCACCGTTGGAGCTGCCGGAGGAGCCACCTCGATATTCTCCACGGCATTGGCTCCGATAGCATTCCCCTGGGCTATCGTGTCGATGTTGATGGTTCCCCCGGACACGTTGTTGATGTCCAGAGCCGGAGCCGAGCTTATGGCGACTGTCCCGGAAGTGATAGTGGCGTCCACAGTCCCGGAGTTCACAGTCACAGCGGGGGTGTTCCCAATGTTGACGGTCCCGGCAATGCCTATCGCAGTTCCACCCGACACACCCTGGACGTTGATGGTCCCCGATGGGGTGACGGTCACAGCATTGGTGATCGAGCCAACCGTCACAGGAGAGGTGATCGAGGACACGGCCACAGTACCCGTAGCGTTCACCGCAACCGCTCCCCCTGTTGTGTCGATGGTGACGGCCGGAGTATTGCCTATATTGACAGTACCGGAGGTGATAGTGGCTGTAACGGTTCCCGAATTGATGGTGACGGCCGGAGTATTGGAGATGCTTACCGACCCGGTGATCCCGACCGTGGTTCCCCCTGTTACCCCCTGAATGTTGAAAGTTCCAGAGGGTGACACGGTGACGGTGTTGGATACAGTGGCTGTGACTGGACTTGTGATCGAGGAAACAACTACGGTCCCGGATGCGTTGACGGGAACAGCCCCCCCGGAAGTGTCCACAACCACACTTGGCGTGTTGCCTACGTTCACAGTACCGCTGGCAACCGTGACGCTGGGAGTATTGCCGATGTCAACGGTTGCCCCTGTCTGGAATACGGCGGTAACCGTCCCCCCGGTTATGTCTATCGAGGCAGTAGTGAGTGGCCCGTCTGGAGTATCCGACTTCTCCCCTGGCAAGAGCCACACGGCGTAAAAGACGCTCGACGGTCCTTGCGAGGCGGAGGAAGCCGGGTCTATCGTGACGCTGGCCCCGCTTGTGGGTAGCGCTATCGTCTGGGCGGCTATAGCCTGGACTGTGACAGGAGAGCCAAAGCCCGTGACGGTGAGAACGAATCCGGACAGATTTTGTATCTGGATCCCGGCCGCGGCTCCCCCTGTCCCGGCGAATGGATCTTGCAGAGTCTGGGGAGTGTTGGCTACGAGGGTGAACGGGCCTACCGTTATCATAGCTAGCCCTGCTGCTGGTTTTGTTGCGCCGCCGCAGCTCCCTTAGCCAGAGCATCTTCATAGAGGTAATACATTATCCCGGCGGATCCAGCAGCTCCAACCAGGGGCCAGGGGGACTTGTCGAGCCATGAGGCCAGAGATCCTACGGTGACCGCTGTGATAACCGAGATCATGACTAATCGTCTGGCGCTGGCCGCCTTCTTGGGATCCCCCTCGCTGAAAGCCTCGGTGGACCAGGGGGAGGACATATAGCTCGAGAATAGATCAAGAGCGTACATGGATCCGACCAGCAGCCCTATGCCCCGGAGTTCTTTGGTGTCCATTATGGATGTCCCTGTGTTCCGCCCGTCATGGCCCACAGCTGCTGGGGCGACAGTTCCCCTCCAATGATAAGAGCAGAATGGGGGTTGGTTACCTGGCCATTCTGGATGTTGGCCGCCGCTACCTCAGCATTGGTGGTGTTCGGGGTGATCGAACTAACCGGGACGTTCAGAGACTGGGCGAGCTGCTTGACCGTAGTGATCGCCGAGGAGAGAACCGATGGGGCCGGAGTTGCCGGCACGGCTGGAGTTGCCGGAATTGGCTCAGTGGCGGGGGCAGTAGTGGTTGTCGTTGGTGTTGTAGTTCCCGCCGGGGCGCTGGTGGCGCATACCGAGAGGGGCGGCAGCTGCGTTGAGTACCCCGGCGGAAGTCCCTGGCTCGTTAGCACAGATCCAAGAGCGTTGTAGCCAGCCTGTGAGATGCAAGATCCATTCAGCCAATCGTTGATTGCGTTGAGTGCGCTTTGGGGATCCAGCCCTGCGGATGTCATAGAGGGAATGGCGCTGTTCATCCAGTCCCCTATGGACGAGAACACAGGAAGGCCGGATCCAGCTGCGGATGACGTGATACTGTTGCCCGGTATGGTCCCCCCAGCGGTGTTGACCCCCGTTGCCGAAGCAGGGAGGGCTGCACTGGACGAGTTCTTGATCCGCGAGTAAATGTAGTAGGCCGCGCCAATGCCAAGACCACTGAGCAGCCACATTTTTGTAGTGAGAGGTCCGACCTTCTTGTTCAGCCCTGTAGCTCCGTCTGGCATCAGATCCCCAGTACCGTTCTAATCCTCGTGACCGTGGGCCCAAGGAAGGTTGGCAGGATGGGATTTGCAGGCGGCGTTATAACTCCCCCGCCGAGGTTCCCTACCGGGGCCACTGGCTTTGTGAGGACGTTCGAGGGCGTCTGGGTTGGAACGAGATCGGTGAATAGGTTCCCCAGGCCGCCCCAGTCCGAGGGATTGACGATCCGCTCGATGATCGAAGCAGTCGGAATGTTTTCCGGAAGTGGAGCGTTAGCACCTGTAAGCCCCGCTGTATCAGTGTTGATCCTCTGCGCCTGAACATGGATGATCCCCGACATTCTAACCCCAGCCTGCGATGATAGAAGTTATGTCACCCGGAACCGGAGGGTTCCCGGTTATCTCGGATGCGAGTACGCTTTGAGCGGCCCCCTGATAGTTCTGTCCCACCCCGCTACGGAACTGCATGCTAAGCGGAGTGACCACGGTTGCCGATCCTGCTGGAGCGTGGATCCTCTCGGACACTGGCAATGGCTGGCCTCCGAGAGTGTTGGTCAGTCCTTGCAGCGTCGATGGGGTGTAGGTTTGCTCAGAGAGGGGAGTCTCCCCAGCCCCCGGACGTGTACCCGGATCGGCTTGGCCAGCAGGGTGATCCATTGGAGTGAAGCCATCCCACTGCTGGAAATTGGGCGCGACAAAGACCTCCGGCGGCGGCGTTGCCGGAACGATCCTGTTCTGCGAAGCGGCGAGGCCTAACAGCATCTAGGCCGCCTGGTTGCCTTGGGCGGCTAGCAGAGATCCGGAGATCGCTCCCCCCGCTGCGTTAAGCACCTGTGGCGTCTGCTTTCCGGGACCGACCAAAGTGGTGGCGAGAGCTATGACGATCAGCCCTCCCAGAAATATCGTTATGCCCTTCTCTAATCCTGTCATTTACCCTCCTATTGTGGGCGTAGTGAAAACCGTGTTCGATGTCGGAGCCGTGGATCCTGTGGCGAGATTTGACGGCGTAGGCGTCGTGGACTTCGAGTTGCCGTAAAGCCCCCCGATCAAATTCCAGACTGGCCCACCGTTCACGAGGATTGCTGTGGCCGCCGCTACTACTGCTAGTCCCTGAGCAAAGTCTGCGGCGGCCTCCCCGGCGTGGGTCATGCCTATGAGCAATACGCCCGCCACTCCCCCGCCCAGAAGAACGGTTCCCGGAGTGAGGAGGACGGTTTGCGGCGACGAGTCGGCGTTGGCGTGGGCACGTTCGTAGCCGACAATGGAAAAGGCCATCGTGAACGCCAAGAGCATCAATATGTTTCGAGCTGGCTCTTTCACGATGGTCCTTTCTTTATGGCACTTGCGGCCCGTATGGGACGGTTCCCGTTCCTCCGTTGGCGTTAATTGGCGCTGCCGGATTGGCCGGGTTCGGCGTAGTCTTGGTTCCGAGCTTCGATTGGAACGCCTGGAAGGGCGACTCATTCTTGTATGCGGCGTACATCAGATAGCCTCCGACACAGATCAGAGCGAACCCTATGGCGTCCATCCGGGCCTAGAACTTCTTGGCTACGAGGTAACCCGCAACTGCGCCGATAGCAAACCAGATAACTTTTTCACTCATTGGAGCGGTCCTTTCCTAAATACGTAACCCAACACGATCAGTGCAACCCCAGCCCCGCCGATGATCAGCAGAGCCGAGTGTGCAACTGAGACATTTCCGCCCGGTCCCTGCGCCCCCGGAGCAGCCGAAGCCGATCCATAATTGAGGTTCACTGATCCCTGGCCCCCTACATTGGTAGAGATTCCTAGCTGATTGGCGGGCGTTGACATTTACCCTCCCCTTATGCGAACAGTGCAGCGCCGGAGTTCGGCTTGACGGTTCCCACAAGCACCTCTAGATAGCTCGCCCCGGATCCCCATGTGCTGCCTGCGATCATCAGCTTTGTCGTGGAGTTGGTGGAGAGGTATTGAGAGGCAGGCCCAAAGTTGTCGGCCTTGTCGAACAGCCCTTGCAGCTTTGTAAAGACGAACACTCCGGTGTCGAGTCCCCCGGCTGCTTCCGCTGCCGCGCTCTGGTATCCGAAGAACCGGGCCATGTCCCTCAACCACTTGTTGGTCGGGATCGAGTCGGTCTGGAAGTCGTTGACCAGTAACTTGAACTCACTGGGCCAGTCCGTAGCCTCACGGGCATTGGAACTGTTGCGGAGAATGAAGGCGATAAACGCGATGTAGTCGCCAACCGAGGTTAACTGGATCGGGGGAGTTCCACCACCGCTGACTTCGTTGTGACGCTCGTACCGGGTGAACATGACGCTGCCAAGGCCGCTTGGGGTGGCCTGGACTGCTGTCTGTCCAGCGCTGGAAACGATCACAGCCGGAGGCGAAGTCCAGTAGTGCTGAGTCACGTTGTAGGTGATCGAGGTAGGCTCTGTGGTCGGAGCCGTCGAGTAAAGGTCGGTGGTCGCCCCGGTGTTGATGGTGAGCAAGTAGCGCTGGTTGGCCGCCGAGTTGTTCAGCGCCCCGAAAGCGTCACGCTTGCGAACCTCGACCGGAACAATCAGCCTCATGGAGATTGATCCACCTGTTGCCCCGGTCCCGGTCAGGGCCTCGTAGTTCGGGTCGTTCTTGGGGTCGAACAGGCAACCGCTCCAAGGGGCGTACTTGTTCAGCAAGTAGAGGTTGTAGCCCGATATGGGAGCCATGATCTGAGTCCCGGACGGGTCAACCAGCTGGATCTGCTTGATCAGGTTCCAAGGGGCGTCGGCGTTGAAAGCAACAGCGGCGGTGTTCCCGGCGGTTGTGACCGTTAGCTCGATCTCCAAGAACCGCAGAAACGCATTGCTCTGGAGTTGGATCTGGAGTTGGCTGGAGAAATTGACACTGCCCGAAGCGTCGTCGGCGGTGGCCGGAGTGGAGCCACGGGTGAAAGGAATAGCGGCGGTTGCCCCTGATGGACCACTCGCCATAGCGGAGTTGGATAGGTTGGCGGGAGCGGGGTTGTTAGGCCCTACCCCAATGCCCGTGTTTGGCGGAGCCATGGTTGCGGTCATGCTTTGATCCTTCCCTTGTCAGGATGTTTAGAACAGTGCGAGGTAGGCCTGGGCCATCGGGTGGCCGTGGTAGCGGTAGGCGAGAACTTTGAGGGTTCCCATAAACACCACCACTTCCAGCCCCGTGATGATCAGGTCTACGGCGTCAATTCGGCGAGGCAACATGCTCTGACTTTACAGCCTCCGATCTGTTTTAGCGATATGCGTACAAATTTTGTCTACGATTGTGATACTCTGACCACGTGAGAAAACGGACAAAGATCATCCGGACGGAATGTGCTAGAGGCCATCCCATCAGCGAAGTAACCACCTATATGTGGCGTGGACACAGGCAATGTCGGGAGTGCAAGAGGGAATACATAAGACGCAAGCGTGCCTTGGCTAAGGCTGTAAGATAGCCGCATGGCCACGACGCCCAGCACAATGACTCGCAAGCAGTGGGCCGATGGGTTTCTGTCGGCTGGAGGCTGGCCGATCACCCTCCAGAATGAGGCCGCCGTGATCGCTTGGCAGTATGGAGAGGGGACCGCTGCGGCGTGGAACCCACTGGCTACGACACTCGGCGCCCCCGGAGCCACTAACTTCAATTCCTCCGGGGTAAAGAACTACCCCGATCCAATGACCGGGATCTACGCCACTGTAAACACGGTCAAGAACACTCCGGCCTATCAGGGGATCAACGCCGCCCTGTCCAAAGGGACTTCCGCTCAGAGCGTGCTTAGCGCTGTGGTCATGACCGGGACGTGGACAGGACCAGCCGCACTCTCAGCCCTTCCAACCGTGCTAAAGAACTTTGCCAGCGTATCGGGCCTCTACATCGACCCGACGCTAAACCAGGCCGGGAGCGACAAGGGAGCTGCGGTGTCCGGGGTTGGACCTATCAACCCTCTCTCTGGAATGAGCGGCCTGATCTCCGGAGTGGACTCGATTCTTACCGAAGTGTCCTCGCTGGCCTTCTGGAAGCGGGTCGGAATGTTCGCTCTGGGGGGAGCATTTGTTATTATCGGAACCACGATCTTTATGAGCGATTCTAAGACCGTGAGATCAGCCGTTGCCACAGCATCCAAAGGAGCAGAATGACCGACGTCAACGCACAACTAGCCGTGGGGGTGCATCCCCTCGATAACTCTGTCATACCCGGAAGTTACAATAACGAGTATCCTGTCCCTCCCGAACATGCTCAGCCTAAGAGCCAGACCAGGGAGCAGCCCTTCTCCGGGACCAACTACGACGCGCTACCCGTGTTCGAGCGGGCCTCGAAAGAATGGACCGCTAGGACGGTGATCGTGAGCAAATCCCTTCCCCTGTGTACTCGCAAGAAGGGGAGGAAGCAGGTGGTTCTGTTCTGCCCTGCTTCGGCTACCGCTGGAGTGAGCCTGTTCCCAAGCAGGGATGAGGCCGATGCCAATGGCGTGGACACAGGCTATCCTCTCGCTGTTGGCGCAAGCGTCACACTCTACACAGAGGGTCCGGTGTACGCTAACGAGCTGACCGCAGGCACGCCTGGAACTGTTGTGGTGATGGAGTTCTTCAACCCTGTGGTTGACGACTAATGGCTGAGGGTGTACCGGATCAGGTCGGGGAGATAGCGCAAAGAGGTGACTCCCAGATCCGCCCACATTGCCGACCAGCCCACGGGATCCTCAAACGCCCTCGTCGGATTGCTGACCCCAGCAATGACGAAAGTTTTATGCGGGAGTTTGGCTTTGCCGACCGCTGCGTCTATGACGAGCTCTACTTTATAGCCCTGCCCGGCCATGGGGATTGTTCTTGCGAAGGCTGTCGGTAGTCTCCGCTGGCCGCTGATCGGGGGGAACCCCAGTTTCTGAGTGAGTCCCACGTCCTTGTCGATGAGAGCGCATAGCTGGCCGTCGAGAGGCCCCACTGTTGCCAGAGCGTAGATGATCTCCGGGGTGATCCCCAACAAGTCGGCGTCACAGAATAGCACCAGATCGGAACCGACCAGGTTCAGCCCTGTAGCCATGGCCGTCCCTTTGTCTCTCGCGTTTATCTCGATCACCCTATCGGCTCCGGCTCCGATGGCGTTGACCGCTGTCGAGTCAGTACAAGCGTCTGCAACCACGATGACGGTTCCCACCCCGGCCCCTTGGCAAGCGTTCACGACTGATCCGATGGTGGCTTCCTCATTGTGGGCGGGGATGATTATGTCACAGGTCACTTGATCCCCAGTACCTTCAACAGAGTTTCTATCTGTTTTCCATATCCTGCGAGTTTTGCCATCGTTATAAGAGATGCGGCGTTGAACTTCTTAACCACGTTCCCAGCCTCGTCTGAGATCGTGATGGTGAGCTTTGATGCGTCTTTCACAGTTCAACCTCCGTTATCGCCCATTCACGCCCGCCCCTCATTGGCAGATCCAGGAACTGTCGTCCTCTGAGATGTTGGATGGCCGCTGTCACGTCCCTAGGCTCGTTGGTTCCCAGAGAGGCCAGCTCCCTTATGTCTCGGGTATAGCCGCCGTGAAAGATCATGGCGTCCGAGACATTGGTGTAACTGATCGGGGGTATCCCGGATGGCCTCTGTGCGAGCAGACACATGGTCACTTTGTTCGACGCGGCTCCGTAGGATATGGCCGCTATTTCCTGTCCGAGGTTGAGTCCTCCGCGAGATCCGAGCCAGATCCCCTCGTCGAGGACAAGAGTCCAGCCGCCGTCGATAAAGGCGGAGTTCAGGCATTTGGCGTATACGTCCCTAAACCGCCACAGATCCGGTATCGAGGTGATTTTAGGCCAGAGGATCAGCTTCACATTACCGTCCTCGTCACGTCTGAGATCCTTCGGCTTGGGAGGCCACTGGTAGATCCTGGTGTAACCCTCTCTGATGTACTCATCGAGAGAGTCGTCCTTGGCCTTGGTTCCGAGGACGATTACATAGTTGCGGTATCTCACCAGCAGGCGGCAAAGAGTGGTTTTCCCCGACTGGGTAGGACCGACAAAGAAACGGTGCTGGCCGGGGGACCAGGTTAGCCGCTGATCAGCATACCATTGTGACCAGCCTACGACAGGGGGACTAAGCCTCTGAACCGCTGGCATCGTCAGCCTCCATTTGAGAGCCGACCATGAACCCCGATAGCAGCACCCCAGCCTTCTTTGGTAGCAGGTTGTGGTGAGCGAGAACCGGAAGTAGCACAGGGGCGGATGCGACGGCGACGCCCAGCCATGCCGCCGTCTGGTCGCTAGCCGAGATTGGAGCAAAGATCTTTTGTAGCGCTGGCTGATACTTCGAGAGCTGTGCGAGAGCTGCGGCCAGTTCCTTGGATCCGGCGGCAACAGCGGCGGCGCAAACCTCGTCGCCCATCATCTGCAAGCCGAGAGAGGCCACTTTCAGGTAGGCTTCGGCCCCCTTCTGGACACGCTGAACCATTGCAGACTCGCCCGTGGACTTCGAGTTGATGTCGAATACGATTTTTGGCGGTGTGTCCTTGCGCGGTCGTCCTCTCGGCTTTGCCGATTTGGGCCTTGCGCCTTTGGCGTGCTCAGGGCAATAGCGGGCGAACTTATGCGCGTCCGATGCGAGAGGATTCTCACAGTCCGGATCGGCGCATATCCTCACATTCGGATCGGCCTCTATTTGCTGATCGAACATAGGTTCGGTCATTCGTCGTCTTTCTTCTTCTTACCGTAAAATCTCTCGGCGAAACTCAGCTTGTCGCCCTTTATGCTCTTCGGAGCTGGATCCTTTGGCGGCGCAACGGGGGGAGCGGGGGCGGCTGACTGCAAGCTTTGAGCCGCCAAACGCTCAGCAAGAACCGCCGCAAGACGGCTCATGCCATCGTCTACCGCCTGGTTGACTTGCTCAATGGTTACAGCTCGTTCAGCGGTGTCGGCGGCCAGAGAGCTTGCAGCTCCCGATTGCGCTGTTGCAAGTTCAGCTTCTGCTCTAGCCGCCGCAGCTTCCTCTCCTGCTTGATCAGCTTTCGCAGCTGCTGCGCCCGCTGACTCCGCTGCTGCAATAGTGGCGGCTGCTTGGACCGCTGCGATGTTCTGCTCATTCGGATCCTCCCCCTGCTCTATTATCACCTCAGTCGTCATGCTCTTCCTTTCAGGCTGGCTACTTCGCCGCTCAGATGGTCTATCCGACGCTCGAACTGGTCCATGCGTGGATTGATCTTGGCGTAGATGCTCGCCACGATTATTTCATTGCTCAGCTTGTCCCTCTCAGTGACAACGTGCATAACCCACTGGACGATCTTTACAAGAACGCCCAGCAGGAACGCGATTACAACGACAAGGATCCCGTCGAGCATCATCGGCTACAATCCGAGAAGCAGCGGCCGTGTCACAGGTCCGACTATCCCATCAACCGGGATCTGTCGGGAGCGCTGGAACGACTTGACCGCGCCCTCAGTGATCGGGCCATAGGAACCGTCGATTGCTATTGTGTACCCCCACACGTCCACAAGGCAGGCTTGTATAGCCTTTACCGCTGGCAGCACGACGCCCTCGTTCGCTACCGAGAACACAGCATCGTTCCATGTGGGGGCAACGGGTTCGGTTGCAGCGGCCGGAGCCGGGTCCACCGCTGGGGCAACTGCAACCGGATCTACAGCCGGGGGAGTGGTAGCCTCCGGTGGGGGAGTGGTAGCCTCCGGTGGGGGAGTGGTAGCCTCCGGTGGGGGAGTGCTCGAGGGAACCTCTAAAGGGTAAATCGGCCTCGTGTAATAGTCGGTCCTCTGCGCCTGAACGAGCGTGAGAACCTCTGTCACATTGCGAGTCCCCCATGGACACTGGTCGATGGCCGCCGTCGTAGTCTGCGCTACCTCGCTGCGGGCGAAGCAGTTCAGCACATTGGCGTAGAGGCCGTTGGTCAGAGTGTCGTACACAGCCTGGAGGCCTTCGTCCAGCGTCGGGTAGTTCTTGACCCCCACGCTGTTGTAGTCGCTCTCCCCTGGCTGGCCGCCTTCTTCCGTGTCGAGCGGATTGAATTGCGCCTGAGATCCCTCAGCCGCTTCCCACGCTACGATCACGTCGATGTTGTTAAGGGACTGGGACCAACCCATCTTGGTACACAGCGCCCTTGCGTACGTTTCAAACGTCATGCTTGCACTCCCTGTGATTTTTGAAAAGCTTGAAAGTCCGACAGAAGTTTGGCCGCCGCTTGTTCCGATGCTGACACGGCGGCTGATACGTTTCCCGTTGTCGGAGTCTCCAGCGCTTGGGCTACACGCTCAGCGGCCATCGTCACAGCTCCGGCTCCGATTAGCCACGGGGCTACATGAGGATCGGTAGACGTGATCGAGCTGAGCACACCGCCAAGGAACGACAAAAAGCCGACGATGGACCGCCATGAGAATAATGCGGTATTAATATTCATATTTGCTCCATTTTCTTTTGGGCGTATCTGTTTAATAGATAAGCCGCTTCCACTGCCAACAGCACTTTTAACAAATTAATCATCGGTCATCCCCTTTCGGGCGAAATATGCGGCGACGATGGTTGCGGCGATATACACATACGTCATCGTCGTGGGGTCGCTCCAGTCAATCTTGCGTATCAAAGCGGTCAATCCCAAGGCCATCCTCTTTTTCTTGCGCAGCCGATCCAGGTCATCCTCAACCATGGCCATACGCACATTCAGCCGCCGGAGATCACCTTGGATCAGTTCAAGCTGGCTCGCCACTGTCGTTATCGCTTTCCTCGAAATGCGGTGCTGGCTCCGGCTCTGCGACCGCAGAGCTTGGATGCTCGCCCCATGGACGTGGGCGCACCTGTGGCAGCGTGTACTCGTCCTCCGATTTGCGGGACAGGGACAACAGCGAGCCGATTACGAACCCGCCGAGAGCCGCTACGACAACCACGGAAATCAGGCGGGAGCGGCTCAGCGTAACTTCTGAAACGTTCTCAGTCATGGGTGGATTATATCACGTGCATTTTTTTTTGCTTTTATTTGCGTTTTGCGTTGACACGTGAGTATGAGTGAGTATAATAAGAGTAGTGCTTGAATTACAAGCAAGAGGGAGCAACGAAATGCTTAGCGACGTTCAATTTCTATTGGCTGATGTCTCCGAGGAATCCAGGGCGGCGAGAGATACGGTGATCGCCCTTGCTTGCGCATGGAAATTCGCAACCGGCCCGGGCAGCCCAGAGTTCACCGAGATGATGAGAGCCATTAGCAGGTATGGTCGTGTGGTCGCTGAAAAGGCGATTGAAGAGAAATCTCAGAGGGAGGCCGTTAATGGCACTGTCTAGAGTTCAAGTGTTCCTCCGTCCCAGCTATGTCGCCCGCCTCAAAGAGCGGGCGGCTAAGGCTGAGCGGAGTCTGTCGGATTACGCGAGAATCATCATCGAGGCTGAGCTGGATGAGCCGGAAAAGGGGGAGAGGTGAAAACAATAACGCTGAAACCATTGGCTTCGGGCGTTACAAAGCCTTGTTCTGTCTTTGGATGCACATGCAACGCCGAGACGGTGCTGTGGGTCATGGGAAGCAGCCAGTCTTATTTCTGCGAGTTCCACGCCAAAGAACTATGTGCGCTGGAAATGCCAAGAGTGCCAAGGTTCAAAGTGGTGGCATCCGACAACGTTCACGATTTGCGCTGCAACCATAAGGGAACGGAGCATTTCGTGGAGGATCAGAGGGGGATGGTGATAGCTTACGCCATCTGTGGGAGCTGCGCCCAGGCTGTAGCCAATCTACTGGAGGTCCAGAAATGACCGCCGCATGGCTCGAAGAGAGGCGCAAGGGAATAGGAGCTAGCGACGTGGGAGCCATCCTTGGGATCAGCCCCTACCAGACTCCGCTCGGACTCTATCTCGAAAAGAGGGGAGAGCTGGAAGGGACCAGAGAGACGGACGAAACCGCCTTCGGTCACCGGTTCGAGGCCGCGGTGCTTGACGAGTTCGAGGCTCGAACCGGAAAGAAGCTCTGGAGAACAAAGGAGATCATCTTTCGCCATCCGCTATTCGACTTCATCTGTTGCACTCCCGACGCTCTCATCGAGAGTGACACGGTTGAGGATACGATTGAGGCCGTGGTCGAGGCCAAGACTTCGATGAGCTTTCACCGGAGCCAATGGGAGGATGGGCCGCCGCTGTGGATCGAGGCACAGGTTCAGCATCAGATGCTTGTCACACGGGCGACGATGGCCTACGTCCCCACCTTCTTCGACGATCGTCACTTTGAGATATTCGAGATCCCCCGTGACGAGGATTTGATCGGAGATCTGATTGAGATTGAATCGGAGTTCTGGGAGCGTGTCCAGTCTGGAACTCCCCCGGAGGTGACGAGTCAGGATACGGAGATCCTAAGGCGCTGGTTTCCTAGTGCGATAGAGAGCGCCGTGGATCTGGAGTTGGCTCACCTGGAGATGATCAAGCGCTGTGTTGAACTGGGGCCAATCATAAAGAGCTACGAGGACGAGCTGAGCTATTTGAAGGCTCAGCTTATGAAAGCTCTGGGAGAGAACGAGGCCGGATTGTTCGATGGTGAGAAGGTCGTCACCTGGAAAGAGCAGGGACGGACCGACATCGACCGCAAGGCTCTCAAAGAAGCAGAGCCGGAGATTTTTGAGCGTTACAAGACGGAGAGCCGCTTCCGAGTGATGCGGTTCCACTGGAGGCAAAATGACTGAATTAGCAGAAGTCGTAAAAGGCAAGTCCAAGGGGACCGACATGGCCCTCTATATCGAGAAGCAGCGCCCACATTTTGAGCGGGCCTTAGGGAAAACGATGGACGTGGACAAGTTCGTTCGCACTGTATGGACACAGCTCCGCACCATTCCGAATCTGCCTCAATGCACGACTGAAAGCGTGTTCGGGGGAGCGTTGCTTGCAGCGCAGACTGGCCTCTCGCTCAATAGTGTCCAGGGCCATGCGTGGCTTGTCCCATTCTGGTCGAGCACCAAGAAGGTATTCGAGGCGCAGTTTGTTCTCGGCTACCGTGGCGTTGCTCACCTGGCCTGGAACAGTGGGAGGGTGAAAGACATCTCGGCCCGCGAGGTATACGCCAATGACCACTTCGAGTATGAGTACGGTTTGAGGGACAAGCTCGTTCACCGTCCAGCCAGGGGCGACAGGGGGGAGATTGAGCAGTTCTACGCTATGGCCCGCTTCGTAGGCACTGGCCACGTGTTCAACGTGATCACCCTCGATGACGCCAAAGCCAAGAAGGAACAGGCTCTAAAGAAGGCCAAGAACCCTGGAAACCCGGAGCTTCCCTGGAACAAATATTTCAATCAGATGGCCATGAAATCGGCCTTCCTACCGATGAAGGCGTGGCTCCCATTATCGCCGGAGAGCCAGCGGGCTATTGACGCCGACGAGGCTGTGATCACCCCAGAGCCGGACTCCGATGGAGGATGGACGCCGGAGTGGGATGACGTGATCGACATGGAGGGAGAGGAACAATGATCGCCGCCCTTGCATTATCAGTGACGGCCACACTCGGAACCATCAGTGTCAATGGAACGACACAGAACGGGGTCAATCTGCCCGGCAACTGGGACTACGCCGAGGTCCAGCTCCCACTCCCATCCAATCCGGTGAATGGCCAGATGCAGTGGGTCGGGAGTATGGACGGATCTGGAGATAGGATCCAGGCCGGATGGTGGTACTGGCAAGCCGGAGGGAAGTTTGTTCCGTTCGTCCAGGTATGGAAAGCCGGGACGGAGGTCGTGAACGAGAACTTGAATTATTACCCGTCCGGCGGTTCTATCCTTGGAGCGCTGAGCTACCAGGGAGGAACCTGGTCGGTATGGCTGGATGCTGGAGCCTGGAGCAAGGTTTGGTCCCAGAATGTTGGCTTTGCGCCGGATCACTGGGAGGTCACGGGAGAGGTGCAGGGAATGAACCAGCCAGCGCCGGAGGACAACTTCGGGGCTGGGCTAGGCAGTGGGGCGTTTACGCCGTTTGCATGGTGGGAGGGGTAATGACAAAGCTAGACGAGCTGAAAGACAATATTTACCGGATCAAATCTGCTCCTACCGGCGCACCGCACGACATTTATATCGTCGCTGATTACCAGGTTATAGACACCCTGATCCAAATAGCCGAGGCAGCGTTTGAAATGCCTCGGGCTGCGGATGCCACCGTGACGGTCAACTTCCCTGGAGTGTTTATCGACTACCAATGCGCTTACTGTGGCGAGCCCATGCCAACTCATCCGGACGACGAAATGCAACACATGGGAGATTGCCCCTATCAGCGCATCCAGAACGGGAAGAAGGAGCTGGAAAGTGAATAAAGGCCCAGTTCCCTACCGCATTACACAAGCGCTTGATGTTCGAGGATTGTACGGTCCCTCGGTTGACGTTGCGCTTGGAGTAGAAGAGCCGACAGTGGACCTATGGGAAAGCGGCGAACTTGTGCCGACAAAGGCTCAGATCAAACGACTAGCGCTTTTGACCGGGATGCCGGAAGAGTTCTTTTACAGGGAGCCGGAGCCGTCGCCGGAAGGCCAGGTTTTCGTTTGTGGATCGGATTGGAGCAGTCCAGAGTTTTGGATGAGTTGAAAGGAGCTGGAAAATGAAGATTGAATGGAGTAGATACATCGAAAATGATTGCTTTCATGACTATCACGCGAATTACGGCAGCAATTGCCCGCTAGCTAAGTCGTTCTATTGCCCTGCCGATAAAACGTTAGAACTTCGGTTCAAGCACGGTCAAGGCGTGAAGTTTGCAGTCAAAGACCGCGCTCACGCCGAGCAGATCATCAGAGCGATAGAGGGTGAGGAATGAATCATAGGGAGCTTATTTTCAGTCTGGGAGAGGCCGTCCTGTTCATCGACATGGGACGCGCCAATCTCGCAAGACATTCGCTGAGAGAGCTGCAACAAAAGCTATTGGCTGAAACGGGAGAATCGGTCCTGTATGATCAGGACGCAAATCTGGCCCAGGTCGGGCAAGAGGGAAAGGAAAGATAATGGCAAAAATGGTAATGGTGCGCAGCACGAACGCCGGGGTTTTCTATGGGAAGCTCGTATCTCGTGATGGAGACACAGTGACAATGAAGAACGCCAGAAGGGTTTACTATTGGGACGGGGCGGCCACTCTTTCGGAATTAGCCACTAGGGGACCATCGAAACCTCAAAACTGCAAATTTCCCGGACCGACCGCTGGAGAACACCTAATTCTCGGAGTGTGCGAGATAATCCCAATAACAGACGAAGCTTTGGCAAAGCTAGACAGCGTGAAGATATGGACAGCGTAGGCTACGGCTACGGCTACGGCGACGGCTCCGCCGGCGGCTCCGGCGACGGCGGCGGCTACGGCTCCGGCTACGGCGGCGGCTACGGCTCCGGCTACGGCGGCGGCTACGGCGACGGCTCCGCCGGCGGCTCCGGCTACGGCGGCGGCGGCGGCTAAAAAGGAAAGAGGGAAATATGAAAACGAAAACATTGGAATTTCAGATCCAGGTGGTTCCCGTTGGACAGTCGTTCATTGCGGTAACCAACATTGGAGGGATCGTTATAAAGGGATACCTTGCAACTGACTCCAGGCTGGCGGTGATCTCTTTATTCCGCAATATGTGCGAGGGTGGAGATCCAGCAATAGCCGTCGAGCTGGCCCTGGCGGGATCTACTCTCATGGAACTGACAGAAGGAAAGAAGTAACTTAAACAGAAATCCCCGGTTCATTGCGCCGGGGATTTGCTGTGATATTATGAGCGTCACACAAGACAGGAGTAAGTATAGATGGGCGGCGCTGAAAGTCAAGCACTACTGGAGCTGGACTACGATCCGGCGATTGATTTACAGAGCATTTGCGAACATCCAACCAATGACCTTTTAGCTGATCTCCAGGCGAGAGCAGCTTCCCCGGCGGAAATCATCGACGCCGATTTGAACCGCTGGGCCGACTTCGCAAGCGATCGCGGATTGAAATATTGCCATTACGGAGAGGCCATCTGGATCCCCAAGGCCAAGGTAAGGATCATCAGGCCATGGGAGGGAGCGCCCTGGTCCGGCTCCCAACTCGTGAAGGCCTACCTCGATCTCCAGGATTTCCTGCCGAGACGCCGAGAGAGGGTGGAAATGCCTCCCCCTGTTCGGATCTTTCGGGGGCCAGTCGAGAACGATTGGGCTTATGTGGATCTGTGCCACTGCTACTGGCAGATCGGCCAGCGGCTTAGCTGGTGGATAGGGGAGCCTGGATCCTCATACGAGCACAATGGACGCTGGAAACGAGCCGACGAGCTGAACACACACAGGCGGCTAAGGCTCAACCTCTTTGGGATGCTGGCCTATCCAGGCGGCGGCTCGACGTGGTTTCTGCCAAACGGTACTGTGAAGGAAACCCGTTGCCCCCCTCAGAAGGCGGGGGTGGCTAATAGGCCATGGGCCAGAGCTGTTCTCACGGTAGTCCATGCCGTGGCCCTCGACGTTATGCAGAGCTTCCCGGACGTACCCATGTGGCATACGGACGGAGCTTTGATCCCGGCGGATCAGGCCGATGATCTGATAGCGTGGATCTCCAAGCGCTGGAGGTTGGAGGCCAAGATCAAAACGGGTAGGGGAGAGTCGGGATCCGGATTGGTTCTAGCTCCGGGGAACTACGAGTGGCGAGCATCATTCCGCCCGCTGGGGATCTCGGAGCCATCCTCGAACGCCATGGCCATGGACGTGTCCTCGATCAGAAGATGGTGGCTCCGCTATGCCTCCTAAGTCAATTATCCGTTTCCTGTCCAAGATCCTCTTACACAACGACTGGGAGTGCTGGGAGTGGACGGCCTACAAGAACCAAGATGGCTATCCCCGGTTCCACTTCTGCGGACGGGACTACTACGCCCACAGAGCCAGCTATGAGCTATTCGTGGGGCCGATACCGGAGGGAATGACCATAGACCATCTGTGTGGTAACACGGTTTGCGTCAATCCAACCCACCTGGAACCCGTGACGCGAGAAGAAAACCTTTATCGGCGCTGGAGATCATACCACGCCGCACTGGAGAGGGAAGAGTACGTCTCGGAGCCACATGAATATGAACACTCGTTCGGGAGCTTTTAGCGGATGGCTAGGCGGCGCGATTACAGGGCAGAATACGCCCGGAGGACACAGAGTTCAAGGTCCGGCCTCGAAAGAGCGCTGAGATCGGGACATCCGCCCAAATACTTCACGTCGCTATCCGAGTTCGACCGGGAAACGGCGATCTACTATCTGGCCGATCATCCGAGATCGAATATCGGGGCCAAGAACATCAGCGGGGCTACGCGATTTAGCGACATCGACGCCCTCAGGAGGCCATGGAGGGATCCTCAGAGAGTCTTGTCACTCACTGGGAAGCTGCTGAAGTACCCGAC
>DAIDHF010000050.1 GCA_027452005.1 Acidimicrobiales bacterium | reverse complement strand
AGGGGAATGGCTGAGAAGAGCTCTCTGGTAGAGGCCAGCAGGAAGCTGGTGGCTTCAGCCATCAGAGGACGTCACGGGCAGACCCGATGAGTGAATTTCTTATCATCGCCGGAATGTCCGGTGCAGGTAGGTCGACGGCCGGAGATGTACTTGAGGATGCTGGTTGGTTTGTTATCGACAACATGCCAGCATCTTTACTGGGGAAGGTCTCAGAACTGGTCTCCTCGCCGGGTTCTGAGGCCGAAAGAGTGGCCCTGGTTCTGGGTCGTGCCAGAGGAGATCGGCGGGAAGAGGAACTCTTACCAGCTCTAGATGACCTAAGGTCAAAAGAAAACAGAGTTACCGTACTATTCTTAGATGCAACCGATGAGGTGTTGATCCGTCGATTTGAGGGTACCCGTCGTCGCCATCCGGTGAGTGCTGACTCTATAGCCGAAGCCATCTCTATAGAACGCCATCATCTCCAAGTCTTGCGAGATGGCGCGGACGTCGTAGTCGACACTAGTGACCTGAACATTCATGAACTAAAGACCCGTCTTGGCGATCTGTTCCAGAGTGAGAACATTGCGAGCCCGATGGTCGTACAAATTATGAGCTTTGGCTTCAAGAATGGGGCACCTCTTGACGCGGACACCGTCTTTGATGTTCGATTTTTACCCAACCCTTACTGGGTTGAGTCTTTGCGTGACTACACTGGTCTTGATCAATCTGTCAGAGAGTTTGTACTAAGCACTCCTAATTCAACGGAACTACTCGACAAACTTTCAGGGCTGTTCAGTTTTTTACTGCCCCTATACCTCCAAGAGGGGAAGTCCTACTTTACGATTGCGATTGGATGTACCGGAGGCAAGCACAGGTCGGTTGCTATTGCTGAAGAACTTGCGAAGGCAATAACCAAACTCGGGTTTAGTCCATTCATTCACCATCGAGATATCGAGAAATGAACCCATCACTCTCACCGGGTCACTCCTTCAAAGTTGACAGAGTGCTAGCCATTGGAGGTGGGCACGGTCTGTCGGCAACCCTAGGAGCTGCTCGGCTCTATGGCAGACACGTTACAGCACTCGTCTCTCTAGCAGACGACGGCGGCTCGTCGGGCATTTTGAGAAGTACCCTTGGTATGGCCCCACCGGGAGATCTGCGCAAGTGTCTGGTGGCACTCGCCTCTAATAACCTTGCCCTGGCTAAGTCTATGGAGTTTCGTTTCGATGATGGTCACGCTCTAGGCAACCTCATATTGACCGCCCTGAGTTCCAATTTGGGAGGTCTTGTAGACGCCCTAGATGAACTAGTTCAAGTATTTGGAATTTCCGGTCGAATCCTACCTGTCACTCAAGACATGGTCACCTTGGTGGGGCAGTATAGTAATCCCGAGACCGGACAGGTGCAATTACTCAGGGGCCAGGCCAAGATCAGTTCGCTCGGAAATGTCCGTGACGTTTTCCTGGAACCTAGAGGTGTTGGGATTTCTCCCGAGGTTCAAGACGCCATCGCCCGGGCCGACCAGATTCTAATTGGTCCCGGCTCTCTGTATACGAGCATCTTGGCGGCCTTAGCTCCTGCGGGAATGAGCCGGGCTCTAGCCGAGGCCAAAGCCAAGAAGATCTATATATCAAATCTGAGAGAGCAGATACCTGAAACTGCCGGGTACAGTGTCGCCGATCATCTCGAAGCATTAGGTCGCCATGGCATTGAAGTAGACGTGGTCGCCTTTGACCCCACGACCATCTCCCTTGGATCGCCAGTAAGGGTCAAGGTCCTACAGGGACCTCTTAGCCGGGATTCATGGGTGCATGATCCCGAGCTCTTGGCCGAGGCAATCTGCAATATTCTGTAACTTCAAAGCCAGTTCACTCTGTGGATAACTGGAAAAAGTTACTTCCCGTGATAGAAAGTTACCCGATTTGATAAAAAAAATGGAAAATGCCAGGTAGTGGGAGGTTTAGAAATCCAGGTTCTGTCCACTATGTGGATAATATGATCAAGTGAACGTTCTGTTACTTTTTGGCTGTCCGGACAGGTAATCCAGTGTCCATCAAGGTTGCAATAAATGGATTTGGACGTATTGGTAGAAACTTTGCAAGGGCTCTAGCCCAGAGTTCATTGACTAACAGTCCTCAAGCACTCGATGAGATAGAAATAGTCGCAATAAACGATCTCGCCCCCATTGAGGTAAACGCACACCTTCTGGCCCATGACTCCACCCAAGGAGCTTTCCCGCTTGAAGTAAAGGTTGTGAGTGGCAATCTCCAAATTGGTGCAATGACATGTGAGGTTATTTCGGAGACCGATCCCGTCATGCTTCCCTGGGGTCGTCTCGGAGTTGACGTTGTAATTGAGGCCACCGGTAGGTTCACAGACGGCAAGCTGGCCCAGATGCATATTGACGCCGGCGCCCGCCGAGTAATTATTTCGGCTCCTGCAACCAACGTGGATGCAACATTTGTGGTTGGAGTAAACGACAATACATTCGATCCAAATGTCCATACGATTGTGTCTAATGCGTCTTGTACGACAAACTGTTTCGTGCCCATGGTTAAGGTCCTAGATGACAGTTTTACTGTCCGGTCGGGGCTAATGACGACGGTTCACGCCTATACCAATGACCAAAACCTCCTAGATCTAACCCATCAAGATCTACGGCGTGCTCGGGCAGCAGCGGTAAACATAGTGCCCACTTCAACTGGTGCAGCCAGAGCGACCGGATTAGTCATGCAAGCCATGAAGGGCAGGTTGGATGGGACTTCTCTAAGAGTCCCTGTCCCATGTGGCTCAATAACCGATTTTACTTGCCTGGTTGAAGATGAAGTTCAAGTTGAATCAATAAACGAGGCCTTCAAGGAGGCTGCTACAACTGGTGAACTGTCTGGCATTTTGGAGTACTCCCAAGGCCCCCTGGTGTCCTCAGATATTGTCGGTTCGCCTGCCTCATGCACCTTTGACGCCCCTTTGACTATGGCCATCTCGGCCGGTCCTGGACTTACCATGGTGAAGGTCTTGGGTTGGTACGACAATGAATGGGGATACTCCAATAGGATACTTGACCTAGCTCGCATAGTTGGCTCTAGGTAAAAGTCCTACCACCAAGTGAACGTTTTGATCTCCTCTTGTGGGTCCGGTCCTGGGGGACTGCCAATTCTCGAAGACCTCCAAGACCTAGACGGATGCCTGGCGTTGGTCCGGGCTGATTTGAATGTGCCCCTTAGATATCCTCACGGTCCCGACAAACCCGCAGTAATAGCTGACGACTTTCGAATCCAAAAGGCCTTACCAACCATGAGATGGCTTACCTCGCAAGGTGCCAGGCTTAGAGTCTGTTCACACCTGGGACGACCGAGGGGTGTAGTAGAAGGCAAGTACTCCCTAGATCCTGTCAAAATACGTCTTCAGGAGATTTTCCCCGATATAGAGGTCTTGGAGAATTTGAGATTTGATCCAGGTGAAGAGGCAAACTCTCCCGAGACCACGCGTCGATTGATTGCCGGTTGCGATCTATATATCAACGACGCCTTTGGAGTATGTCACCGTAAGCACGCCTCGATTGTTGGACCGCCCGGATTCCTGCCTAGTGTGGCTGGCCGACTGGTCGTGCGTGAAGTTGAAATGCTTTCTCGAGTTGTCCATGACCCCAAAGGTCCATTTGTCTTAGTCTTGGGCGGCTCTAAGGTTTCTGACAAGATAGCCCTCCTAGACAGCCTGATCAAGAAGGTTGACACTATTTTGATCGGTGGCGGTATGAGCTTTACTTTCTTGAAGGCCCAGGGAATTGAGATTGGCCAATCCATTGTAGACAACGCGAGTCTGGAGTTTTGTAGGTCGATTCTAAAGAGCAATCGCACGATAGTGTTACCTAATGATTTTCGAGCTCTAAGTTCAGATGGAGAGCTATCCAGTGAGTGCGGAGGTAAAAGTCCAACTGGGACCGGAGAAGTTCGCATCTTCAAGACCGCTCTAGATAGCGACTGGCGCGGACTTGATATTGGTCCTGAGACTCAGCAAGTTTTTGCAGCCGAGATCGAAAAAGCGGGAACCGTGTTTTGGAACGGTCCAATGGGGGTATTTGAAGATCGGAGATTCTCCAAAGGCACCGAGGCTATTGGACGGGCTATGGCCAGCTCCAAAGCATTTACGGTTATAGGTGGGGGAGATAGTGCCCGGGCGATTCGCTCTCTGGGACTTGACGAAGAGATCGATCATCTCTCAAGCGGGGGTGGAGCATCACTTAGGTTCCTAGAAGATGCCACACTCCCTGGAATCGATGCCCTCTTGAAGGACGGACATTGATCCCTCAAGATTTTTTCACCAGTTCAACTCATAAATTGGTTGCGGGAAATTGGAAGATGAACCACAACCACTTAGAAGCAATTCAAGTTGCCAGGAAACTGTGTATGCGGGTGGACGAACTGGGAGAACTTGGTGGTCTATCCATCTCCATTCACCCGTCTTTTGTCTCTTTGAGATCGGTACAGACCGTTCTGGAGTCCCATGGCACGCCGGTACTTTTGGGGGCTCAAAACTGTAACCCAGAACCCGCCGGGGCCTTCACGGGAGAGGTGAGCGCTCCCATGTTGGCCAAGCTCAACGTTTCTGTTGTCTTGGTTGGACACTCCGAGCGTCGCCAGTACTTTCATGAAACCGACCAGGACGTTCTGGCCAAAGCGGAGGCGATAGTAAAAGCGGGCATGGTCCCCGTGGTGTGCGTGGGAGAGACCCTACAGCGACGTCAAGATGGAAGTTATCTGGAGTTTCTATCCCAACAGGTAGGCGCCATTGTGACACAAGCTTCAAAGGGGCTCCAGTCCAAGGTCATCTTTGCTTACGAGCCGATTTGGGCTATTGGTACCGGTGAAACTGCCACTTTGGAACAGGCGGTCGAGGCTTGTGAGCACATCGTGAAGATGGCCGGCGTCAACTCCCCGAAGAACGCCACGATTGAGTCAAAGGTCCTCTACGGTGGATCGGTAAATCCCTCCAATGCCCAGGAACTGCTTGCCCACTCAAGCATCGGGGGGCTCTTGGTGGGAGGAGCAAGTCTAGAGCCCGATTCATTTGCCCAGATCATCCGGGCTGCCCTCTAGCTGGTCGGAGGGTGTCTGGCACTCATCGTCGAGACCAGTTAGTATTTCTCCACAAAAGGTGTTACTAAGAAATTCATGCTCACAGATCTAATCGTAGTCATCCAAATACTGGTAGCAATTGTACTGGTTCTGCTTATTTTACTCCACGCTGGAAGAGGTGGGGGTGTGTCTGACATGTTTGGGGGGGCCGCAAGTGGAATCGCTTCAGGTTCTTCTGTAGCAGAGAGAAACTTGGACAGGTGGACAATTTTGGCCGCCACAATTTTTGCATTCTCGACGATTACCATGGCGATTCGCTGGCAGTAAGCTCAACAACCAAATACGCCATAGGCAAGATAGTACTGGCCGGGATATGCGGAGTCATCTTGGTGGGATGCGGCTCGGCACCTCAAAGACATCATCCCGCTCAACCAAGCCTCACTAGCGCGCACAGACAACTTGTATTTGGCGCAAGTTCCCTACCAGCAAATTTCAATCCACTAACACCTCAAGGGGCAACCAGGGCAACCAGGCAAACCATGGCGCAGATTTGGCCGTCACCTTTTATTATTACCCCTCAGTTTTCTCCGACCATAAATTACGCATTTGTATCAAGTGCAGAGTTGGTTTCTGTAAACCCGGAAACAATTGTCTACCAGATCAACCCAAAAGCCAAGTGGTCAGACGGTGTACCAATCTCGGTTGATGATTTTATCTACAACTGGCACGCACAGAGTGGTGATCCATCCTATCGAGATGTTGGGGGTATGCCCTATAGCGTGAATTCGACGTTGGGCTACTCCGATATTGCCTCCATAGTTGGATCGAACAACGGGAAACAGGTCAAGGTCATCTTCAAGAGTCCTTTTTCAGACTGGGAGTCCTTGTTTGATCCATTGGTTCCAGCACACGTCGCACAGAAGTATGGATGGAACTCGGGATTTACGACGTATAACCCAGCCATAGAGGTTTCTGGTGGACCATATGAAATTTCATCTGTGTCATCACAACAAGTTGTATTAAGTGTTAATCCAAATTACTGGGGGACCCCGCCACAGATTGACCAGGTAATTTTGAGGCTTGACCCAAATGCCGACCAGTATGCCAATCAATTAGCTACGGATCAGATTCAGGTTGTTGAGACCCCAGGTGAGGTAAACGTGCTTCAACAAATTGACGGGTTGGCCAATGTAGCGCAACCGGTTCAACTAACTCCCACTTTGGGGTTTGAGGAGCTTGACTTCAACCAGAATGACCCGACATTAGCAAAACTCCTAATCAGGCAGGCAATTGCGAACTACACCGACCGGAACGCGCTTATTGCTGCAGGTCCCGGGCAGATGGCCTTGTCAGGACCTATCCCTCAAGAAGACGACAATCACATTTACGTCCCTGCCCAGTCAGGGCAGTACCAGCCGAACGGATCTGCATATGATTCTCCGCACCCAAATCTTGCCGCTCGCCAACTAGTGCAAGCCGGGTATGTTCAGGGTTCCGATAACATGTGGCACGCGGATACCAAAACTGGCCCTGTTCTCTCATTCTCACTTCTAGCCGACGAGAGTGATCCCATACTAGAAGCCGTCGCAGAGACCTTTGTCTCTCAGATGAAGGCAAGCGGGATAGAGGTAAATTTAGTGAATCAATCGGCTACTCAAATTGATAATAGTCTCCTGTCTGGATCATGGCAGTTGGCACTAGTAACACAGCACTCATCGCCGTTTCCGGCTTCATTCGCGACAATCTATTCAGATCCACAATTGCTAGCTCCGACTAGTAATACGACCACTTCATCGGCCTCCATCCAGTCAGGACAGTCCACGACTACGACGTCCGCTGCAAGCGGATCAACAGGAAAGCCGTTAAACTATTTTGGTTATAACAACACTCTAGTAGACCAACTATTTTCAAAGGCGATTACAAATCCAGACCTCTTTGACGCGTCAGAAGATTACAACATGATTGACACGCAACTATGGTCAGATATGGTATCGTTGCCTATCTACGAAGATCTAGAGATTGTTGCAAATACAATGGACGTAAACGGCGTTCTTGCGAATCCTTCAAATTCCACAATATTTTGGAACCTCAATCAGTGGACTATGACGACGGATTTGAGGAAGCAGGGGAAGTAGTCGGGGAAATAGGAGAGGGGAGCATTTCTATCCAAGTCCTACCAGGAGCCAGACTAACCGGGTTTCCATTTGCGTCTGACAATACTAATGGACTCGATAAACTTGAGCGGGACCAGGTCCCGGAAACATCTACTCCATTTCTAAGTAGCTGAAAAGGTCCCCCGCTAGTTGGATTAACTTCAACTTCGTGGGCTCCAAGGGAGTTCTCAACCCAGGGTCCCTGAAAAGTTTCTACGGTCAAAATCAAGACATTTTCGGCCGTTAGTTGATTTCCTGAGATATCAGTCGCTGGACTTCCACCAATGGAAAGATCCCAGTCGTTAGTAGATTGACTCCAGGTCCACGTGTTGTTGTTGGTCGGAGAAAATGGAACGTTGGCCGAAGATATCCTAGGTCCAGGTGGCTGTGACGGAGAGTACTGAAATAGAGGGCTAGGTGCTGTCCCGTCACTGGAATACTTTGCCCATGCACTCGTAGGAGAAATGTATGTGTCATATGGTGCCTGCCTACCTGAGGGATGAATCACCAAGCTACCGTCGTAGAAGAGATCTTCATCAATTGAGTTCGAAGACGCCATCATGGACTCAATGGGGGGAATGCCTCCAACATGGATAAATATTGGCCTACTTAATAGATCGACAATTGCAACGTCTGGTTCACGGGCAGACCTGATGGGTCCAACCAGGGGTGGCTGTTGGCACTGATAAACCGCCACGAGTCTGGTTATTCCCCCTTCTACGGGCTCCTCAAACACCACGTCTGCTTGGTTAAGTCCTGTTTGTGGACGGGCTGCTGGATAGTTGTCAATCTTTACCGCTAGAGCTGGTCTAGCCGGGACCTGTGGGTTTGGCGATGGGGTCCCGGTAAGAGGACACGGAGGATTGGGCTGTGTAGAACTAGATGATGCGCTCGTGAGCTTTTGTATCGGGGAGACATTCGAATTCTTGGAACCTACCCAGTAGATTGTAGCCCCGATAAGAAGTGCACAAATGGCAAGTCCTACCAGGGAAGGGATAAGGACTTTAGGTCTTTGAAATCTCTCAAGAAAGGTCATCTTTTCCACGCTACTGGTTGGCACTATGTAGGTCGTGGCTATTTAGAAAAAATAGTATCGGGATCGACTGTAAGCGTAGACTACCTGAATGCTTATCTCTAAGGTATCAAGATTGGTCAGGACGCCGACGAGACGTGGGAAGTTCAAAAAGATGTACTTAGTGTCGGCCTTATCGGCAACTGCCCTGTTTGGTTCCTTGGTTAGTGTGGGGGATTCTTACGCTAACCCGGCCCACAAGTCGGACAGCCCAACAATATCTCAAGTAGCGTCTTCGAACCCCCAAGGAGCCTGGCTGTCACTAGGAAGTGGTTCAGTTACTGGTCTCGGGGAAAGCACGTTTGGGTCCACCCCGATACTTAGTCCAGGAAATTCTATTGTGGGGATGGGGATGACCTCCGATGATAAGGGGTACTGGCTTGCCGCCTCAAATGGTCCCGTGTTCGATGAGGGCGATGCCCAAAACTTTGGGTCCATGCAGTTTAAAGACTTAGATGGCCCAATTGTGGGTTTTGCCGTTACCAGTGACGGGCAGGGCTACTGGGAGGTTGGCCAAGACGGGGGAGTGTTCGCGTTCGGTGATGCCCCTTTTCGTGGTTCGTTAGTCGGAACACGCTTTGCTGGAAGTGTTGTTGGAATCTGCCCGACTCCTACGGGTAACGGATACTGGTTGGTCACCTCAGATGGCGGTGTCTACAACTTTGGCGATGCCACCTATCATGGATCTCTTCTTGGTAGGGCTTTGAATGCGCCTATCGTGGCAATTGCGGGCGACAACACGGGGAATGGATACTGGCTACTGGGCCAAGACGGTGGAGTGTTTGCATTCGGAGATGCCGGATTTTTCGGGACACCGGCGACCGGAAGCTATTCCTCAATAGTCCCCACTGTCGATTCCAAGGGTTACTGGATAGCCAGCCAAGACGGGTTTATATCTGCCTTTGGGGATGCCTCTCAAATCCCAGAACCCCAGCAAGCTACCGCCTATCCGGTCACCGGGTTGGCGATCTCTAACCCGTTCGCATCGGGGAACGTACTTTTAGTTGGAACCTATAAGGGGATTCCCGGTGAGTACTCTACTATTCAGGATGCCGTAAACGCCGCTAAACCCGGTGACTGGATTTTGGTCGCTCCTGGTGACTACAAAGAGGATGACGATCTTGTAAATCCTCCCTCGCCGTCAGATATCTCTAGTGGATGGTATGGAGGTGTTGATATTTCAACCCCAGACATACACATCAGGGGCATGAACCGCAATACGGTCATAGTCGATGGAACCAAGCCAGGAGCACCTGCGTGTAGTTCAAACCCGGCAGATCAGCAACTTGGCGTGGATGGCTCTAACGGTCCCATTGGAAGAAATGGAATCTTGATTTGGGAGGCAAATAACGTCTCAATTGAAAACTTGACGGTATGTAACTTTTTGGGTGCGGGAAACGGAGGAGGAAATGCAATCTGGTGGAACGGGGGAGCGGGTTCGTCTCAAATCTCCCTCAAGGGCTACTCGGGAAATTACCTCACTGCTACAACAACATTTGATGGAACAGTCAACGGACATAATGCTGCAGCCGGTTATGGAATTTTTTCCTCTGACTCAGCCGGGCCGGGAGACTGGAACCAACTATACGCGAGCAACTTTAACGACTCTGGAATGTATGTGGGCGCCTGTCAGCAGGTTTGCGATATGTGGATTCATAACGCCTGGATGGAGAACAATGCTCTAGGTTATTCGGGGACCAACTCGGGGGGAATATTTACTGTAGACCACTCGCAGTTTGATAACAACGAGGATGGATTTGACACCAACACCCAGAGTGTAGGTGATCCACCTCCACCACAGAATGGATCATGCCCAGATGGTGGTACCAACGGTTACACCAAGACTACGTCATGCTGGGTATTTACGGGCAACCTGGTGCATGACAATAACAACCCGAACGCTCCTGGCTATGGAGCGGTAGGTCAGCCAACAGGAACCGGGATGACAGTTTCTGGAGCTACTAACGACACCGTGATGTTTAACTACTTCTACAATAACGGGGCATGGGGTACCCTATTTGTGCCCTATCCAGATACAAGCCCTGGACCCCCCGGATTGTGTGAATCTTCAGGGGGTAATCTTATTGGAACAGGTCCCAGTGCTATCTGTGCCTACGATCCCGAGAACGATGCCCTCTACGGAAACGTTTACTCTCATAACGGGTTCTTTGGGAATCCTTCCAATGGAGATTACGGGGAGATCACACTGTTTTACGGCGAGCCGGAGAACTGTTTTGGAGGAAACATCGCACCGGACGGAAGTGCGCCATCGAATCTGGAGTCCCTCTACCCCGGATGCGGTCAGACATCTACAACGGAAATCAGTGGAGGTCAACTCCTTGATCAAGTACTATGCGACACTGGATTTGCGGGAGACTTTGGGGTTGGGTGTAGTGACGCCAAATATCCCACCCCTTCGGCAAATAGTCCAATTGAGACTCCACTTCCGAATAACCTTCCGTCAATGCCAGATCCCTGTCAGGGGGTACCGGCAAATCCTTGGTGCGTCCCGTAGTTTTCGACGATTCATTTATATATTTTAGAGATCACGACAGGTGGGTTAGTATTATTTTGTATATAAACACGTATATCTAAAAGTAATTGGAGTCTTCGAAATACCAGGTGGAATTGGTAGAACTTGAAATATCTGTTAAACGGCAGTTATTCATTTAGACTTAGATAGGAAGCTATCTGGAAAGTTTTGAAGTTCGTCGGAAAGAGAGTAAGCCGTGATACGTCGGAAACATTTGCGCCGAATCTCAGTCTTAGCAGCTGGCATGACGGCGCTCTGGTTGTTTCCGTCGTTAGCTCTAGTCGACCCTGCAATGGCAGTTCAATCACAGCTTGGTCCAGCGTTTTCTCTTACGTCGGGGGGATCAATTTCGGTTAGTCTTTCACCGGCAACTGGACTTGCAGACTTCACGAACTCCCTTAGCGCTTCGGGAGCCACAAATGTGTTCACAACTACAACCGAGACCAACGTTGGATTTGCCTCGGGGGATTGGGGTGCAATTCAGATGGAGTGTAACGACGATCCAGGCCAACCAACGTTTTCATGGCCAGATCCCTATGGAGGTGTTTTTCCTCCACTGCCTGTTAGTTGCCATATCGCCCTAGCTCATTCGATTCCCAATAGTTTTGTTGTGATATCGGGGAATACTGGATATCAAAATGGAACTACTTGTAGTGTGCTTCAGGGGACTTGTGACTCTCTGGGTAATCCCGCTGCGGCAGACGCTGTAGATTACCCATGTCCACCCACGCCTATTGAGCAGTCTGAAGGGGATATGTGTGCGGCAGTTGTAGTTCCTCTTTCGAGTAGTGGCTACATCCCAGAGGGTATTGCCATACAGCCATTGGAGTGGTCAGGAGAACTTGAACCAAGTCTGACTGTAACTGGCTCGGGTATGGTGAGTGCTTTTCCTGGCGAAACTTTGAACTTGACCGGTAACGACTGGCCGACCATTCCGATTTTTGGAGGCCTGAGTGGACCTTCAACTGTAACTACTACGGTATCGATCTGTGACCCTCAAGGGTGTGAGACACCGACTCCGGTTTCATCACCTGCTGGATATGCGACCACTTCTATGCTTGATGTCACCACAACAGTACCTGCTACACCGACAAATGGTGTCACTTATCCATGCATAACCAGTTGCTATCTTGAATTTAATGCAAGCGTAGATATTTCAGCACTTGGCCTTACTAGCGTTGTAAACGTCACCGATTCGGTCCCAATTTCAATAGACAATGAGGTATCTACTACCACTACAAGTACGGGCTTCACGGGATCTACTACGAGTACGACTCAACCGAATGTGACGACAACGATCGCCTCCGGTTCTCCTACAACTACTTCGCCTGGTACGGGAAGTACCCCTGGGACATCGGGTGGCTATATCGTTACATCAGCCACAGGTGGGGTAGACGTAGGGGGAGGAGTCCAACAAGAAGGATCACTGGTCACGATGCGTATAGTACCGGTGGCACCAATAGTTGCAAGTGCAGTCACTTTCAACAACACTGGTTACTGGTTAGTAGGCGCCGACGGGGGAGTGTTTGCATTTGGCGATGCAAGATACTTTGGCTCGTGCCCGCAGAGCGGTAGTGGGTGTACGTCACTTGCGTCACCAATCGTGGGCATGGCGGCCACGCCAGATAATAAGGGTTACTGGTTAGTAGGCGCCGACGGGGGAGTGTTTGCATTTGGGGATGCGAGATACTTTGGCTCGTGCCCGCAGAGCGGTAGTAGATGTAATGCACTTCCCTCTCTAGTAGTAGGTATTACTTCTGACCCAAGTGGCAACGGATATTGGTTGGCCCTAGCTAGTGGCGTCGTTGTTTCCTTTGGAAACGTTGGGGCGCTATCTAGTGTGTCACTAAATGGCTGTACGGCTGGTACAACGGTTCCCAGCTCTAGGAGCTGTACGACTTCCACGATTAATTCATTTGCAGCAACACAAGATGGAGACGGACTTTGGCTAACGACCCCCAATGGAATCGTCTATACCTTTGGAGATGCTACGTTCTATGGAGATCTAGCTACAACATCGTCCGCCAGTAGTAACCAACTTAGCTGGCCAATAGTCTCTATTGTGCCGACTCCAGATGACAAAGGATATTGGCTCGTTTCTTCAAACGGAGAAAGCTTTAGTTTTGGAGATGCCCCTTCTCCAGCCGTATTTTGACAGTATGAGCTGCCCTGGATTTGCTAAAGACACTTTTTGTTTGTATCCAACAAACCCAGAGTGGCTCATTGAGGGGGTCGTAGTTGTGCAAAATTGTGCTGAGCTAAGATACATTTGCAAATTTGGTTTCAATTGAAGATTCGTACAAAGCTTCTATTAGTATTGGTAGCGGGTGTCATTCTCATCGGGGTAATAACTCCATGGCAATCGAACCAATCGAACCAATCAAACCGAACTCATAGCTACCCCCGCTGTTTGAGCGAGAAGTTTGTTGGTAGTTCGAACCAATACATTGGAGTGACACCAGAGGTAGCGGAATCTTACGTTAGTGGGAAGGAATTGACAGTATCGTTCGATGGTACACCTTTGATCAAATTTCTATTGGCAGATTTCATTACAAGCTCCTCTCAAATGGAACTTGAACTCTTGCACAAGCAGTTGACTCTAAATGAACAGCCAACTATGGGCCTGGTCAAAGAAGGGATAGCGCAATACGTGCTCGAACTCCTTATTTGGGATTATGCAAAGGCAAACGGTCAAGTTGTATCATCCGCAGTCGCTAGAAGCGCCGCACAGTTTGCTTACCAGACTTACTTGTGTGCGATAAGGAGTGATCCTACGATAACGGTTAATCCTTTCGGACCCGACACTAATGTAAAAAATGGTTACTTGTCGAATGCGGCAATTGCAAACCGTCAGCGCAACTTGACTGTCGATAAAGTGATTAAGACATTGCCCATATCGCCGAACGATTCGAATGTCTTACGGGAGGAGGGCGTAAATATCTCAAACGTTCAGTCGCTACCGGCCGCACACGCGACATGGATGAAATCGCAACTTGCAGGCCATAAGTTGGTGGTAAGGGGTATTCCGGGATTGACGCTAACAAATTTGCCCAGCTATCTTCCTCCAACGCTGTTTTCAGGCTAGGTGTTGCGCTAACCGATCCTCTGCGACATATCCTCTGGGAAAGTAGGTCCCGCATTCAAGTATGAAGTGTATCTGTCACGCAGTGAAATAGGTAGGTTTGAGCTTTGCAACAGCAGGAGGAGACAACCAAGTTAGCCGGACTTTTCATCTAGCGTTTATGTAGCCTTATTGCGGGTCCGAGAAGCAATCAATCTTGCCGAACTGTTGGCGCTATGTTTACTCGGGGTATTTGGCCACAAGTGTGTACATAGGGGGAGCTATTTTCAATTTTCCGTATTGATCAGCCACGAGTCTACCTACCTCCACCTCTTTGAGAACAAGGTGGCTGGAAGGGAACTCTACAAGTCCTTAAGGTATCAATTGCCGTGGAGAATACGCTAGGACTACGGTTACGACAGACGTGGCAAGGTCCCAGCCAGGGTGCCGATTTCCAGATGTGGTCCGGGGTACAACCGCGGTCGCTTGAGTAATGACGAAGTTGACTGCATATCGGGAGAAACCACAAGGGCATTGTGGTCTCGGTGGTGGATTTCAACTCAGACTCGGGATTTCTAGCCAAGTCCACCGACAAACGAGCTGGCGTCGTCACTGAGCTACAGCGCAACCAACTCCGCCACGTCAAGGACGGCTTCAAGACTCTCACCTTCAACAACGCTCTAGAGTTCGCCCACCACAACAAGTTTTGAGCCCACCTTGAAGTCAAGACCGTCTTCTGCGATCCCTACTCATCTTGGAAGCGAGGCACCAACGAGAACTTCAACGGGCTAGTGAGGCAGTACCTGTCCAAAGGAGCCGACTTCTGGACCGTCACCGCCGACCAACTCGCAGAGATCTAATACAGGCTCAATTACTGTCCCCGGAAGGTACTTGGTTGGCTCTCTTCCTACGAGGTATTCCACGGTGTTCGTTTCAGCTATATTTGTTGAGAATATTGGACTCCGTTCTTGAAAACGGAGTGTCTATTATTTGGGGTATTGTAATATTTGTCATGTGTATTAGCTTTATAACCGGGAAAGTCTCATGTTGCCCGGTTTAGTTGGTCGATTTCTTTTAGACAGTCAATCTGACATGTCCTGTCATATTGACACCGAGGATCTCCAAAGATTGCCATGAGAAATAGCAAATCCACGATATCTATTGGCAGTAAGTATTGGTTTTAAGACTGGTAGCAAATGACGATACGAGATGAAGAAGAACTCTCCAACAGGGCTGTACGACGGAACGCTTCTGCTTGGAATTGGATGCAGGTGCGAGGAATAGTCTTGAGCATGTCTGTTGTTCTGGGGTTTACCCTTAGTATTGTCTTTGGTGTGTCTGCGTTCGGTACTTCAGCTACAAACTCTGTGACTGCAGTTCCAGTCCTAACTACGATTCTCGGGCGAGGTATGAGAACTGATATCACAATTCCACCTCAGCCGATTCCGCCAGGATACAGCACAATTGTTGTCCCACCTACTGGCATTAATGATCCTGCGGTCGGATCGGTAGCAATGAAGCCACAAGTCCCCTCGCCTAACACGCTTCCGTGTAGAGCCTCACAAGTCCAGGCCTCTGTCGCCGACCAGGGCCCCTTCGAAGGGATGGGCGAAATTCAGGATCTTGTGGTTATCTCTTCAAAAACAACCTGCAGCATTGATGGTTACCCGAAATTGGAGATGAGTTCTGATGGAAATCCAATTGATATCTCGGTGGTAGATGGTGGCGTAACAGCAACTGCACCTGGACCAAACCCCGTTGAAATTGGCCCTTCATTGTTTGCTTCTTTTGTGCTTCGGTTCGGTTCTGCAACTTTGGCAAACAGGCCACAATATCCGACTGCTTCTAGCCTTGAAATTGAACTGCCAAATGGCACCAACTTTATTCCGGCTCCGTTGACCCAGTATATGCTCTTGGGACAAACTGGATTTGATCCATACGGAGGCAAGGTTTGGGTTACGCCTTTTGAACCAGGTAACTCATCTTTGGAATATTGAGTGCGAGTTTCAAGTTGTTAAAAGCCGTAAACGTTGGTGTCAACAATTGCTACCTGGACAACGCCCTCTGGCTTTGTGGGGGATATGGCGATCCCACAGAGCCGATTTATTTGATCAACCGATACTATGACCCTGTGACGGGGGAGTTGATGAGTGTGGATCAGATGCTCTCGATTACACAAGAGCCTTACGAATATGTAAAAGACAATCCAGTAAATATGGATGATGCTGTTGGTCTGTATCCTCTATGTCCTATGCAACTACCGGGGAATAAGCAAGGACCGTGTGGTAAAAGCCCGCCCACACCGAAGTGTAACTGCCACTCACAGAGAAAGTTTATGACTGTCTGCCTTCCCAATAGTGGAATTGAGCGTTTCTTTTGGTCTTTGGATAGTAGCCAAGAATGGATCACCGAAATCATCTGCCCTCCGCCACCACCATGGTCGTGCCCGGGGGGATGGGGTAGCGCGGGTTCTGCCGCATTTTCTGGTGCAGCATCAACCTTTGAGGGAGGGCCTATGACTGTTTTAGGTGGGGCGGTTTCCGGTGGAATCTTCGGTTGTTTTACTGGTGGTAACCCCGAAGGGAATCCCTTTGATAAACTTACTGCACTATGACCGTAAGCTCTAAGATCAATGTTGAGCGACTTGAAGATCCATTTAACATGGGTCTGCGGGCATGCAAGGTGAGCATAGACGGAGCGATCGTAGGCGAGTTGAGAAGTGGGGAGTTGGACACGTATTTAGTTGAACCTGGGATACATCAAATATGCATCAAAATTGATTGGTGTAAGAGTAACTCGGTTCGCCTAAATTGTCATGGTGGAAATCCGTATACTCTGAGATTCTGGCCAAAAAATGTCATATCTACACTCCTCGGTACGTTTCTTCCTTTCCTTTTTCACCCGATCACATTGGAACAGGTCGGCATTGGTGAAGGTTACAACGACAAAACATTGCAACGAACTTCAAGGCTGATTTTTACAGGTCTTATGGTATTTGTTGCGGCCCCTGAAGCTGTCTATTGGCTTTCGTCCAGGCAGTCTTGGTCTTGGATTACGACACTAATATTTGGTGCAGTCGGCACTGCAATAGTGACTGTCTTTACGGTCTTCTCGCGAGGTGATCGTCGACATAGCAATGTCAAGGGCTAATTCTGCAAATAACGTTACCCGACTCTTAGAGCAAGAAGACGTCATTTGGGAAGGCAGACCTGATTGGCGCGTATTGTTTGCTGCTCCAGATACGATCATTATTCCTGTCAGTGTGCTAGCAGTGGTAGAGACCGCGATTAAGTGGACATGGACCCCCTTTCTTCCCAGGTTGGTTGGTTTAGTCCTACTGACTTATGTCGTATTTTTACGACTTATTGTTAAGGTGTGGATTAAGCATCGGTCGATTTACATTATTACGGCAACGAGAATTGTCCTAGAGCGAAATGGGAGAATTTATCGACAGATGAATCGTGAAGATTTACGAAGTGTTACCACTTCAGTCATTCGCTTTACTCGTCATCGGTCGGCACTGTTCCATGGACCGGAAATGAGAATCGATTGGCTAGGAAATGTTACGGTCATTACAAATATGAGTCGGTTATTGGTCTGGCTGTTTTCCAATACAGGTTTTGATTGTTTAGTTCCTTTCATAACGCTTGGCAGTAAAAAGTGGCGAGATGCAATTGATCCAATTCGGTTTGTCGATGTATATGACCGTGACGCGCTTTTTCAAATTGTCACAACAATGAGTAAGGGTTTATGACAACGGATCTGGTCTAATTCAAACAGAATCTATCAATGGAGCAATAACGGGTCTCCCGGCATAAGTGTGGGTGACGATGGTAATTTTACCTGAGGATTCTCGTTTAGGAAGGCTTCTTCGGTCTTTCGGGACCCGGTGTTGTTCGGTACCGATTTCCCTTTTCAATTTACGGGCCAAGTAGACAACCTGATTTATCAGTTGGGCTATAACTGCGAGGTGATGGCGTATTCTTAGAATTGTTCTATGGGATAACTTTATTCTTCTTTCAAAGATCCAAGTAACTAACTTTTCCAGGGCCATTCATCTTGCGAGCGAATCCAGAAGGCCGCAGAGACGATCCTGCGGGCTTTTGAGCCCGTCGAGCGGGAGACGGAGGCCTAATGCCACAGCTATAGGGACATCGCCTCTCGCCGACTCTGGGTATAGGCGTCGGCGGCACCTTAGCGTACGACTTTATCCCTTCCCTGAAGCCACCACTTCTTGTCAGTTTGCAACATGAGTCCTTACCAGAACCCCAAAGCACTAGATCGTAGAGCAAGGACAGCCTCCGACCTCCCTAATTACTTTTGAATAAATTCTTCGGAGTACCAGAATGTCTTCGCCTTTGTCGCCATTAACTATCGGCTCACTATTCATTGACTACATACGGACCCTGAATGAGTCCTGCACGTCTGTCTTGATCGTACTCCTTCAATAGCGGTGTTGGATGACATCTCCTTGTTGTACCACCAGGCAAGCGATTCAAAACCCAAGTTTATAACGGCTCATTCAGGCGTCGGTGACAGACGACAGGAACTCACCCGGCGTCTTCACCTTGAGTCCCGCGCGATTCAGCCCAGTCAGGTCCCAGTCTCCCGACACGAGCAGGTCCACCTCGGCCACCTCCGCGAGCACGACGAGAAAGTCGTCGTCCGGGTCAGGAGTGATCGGCGCAGATGGGGGTGGTGGATCGTCCACGACCTCCGCCATTTCCCGCACCAGCACGACAAACTGGTGGGCATCGTCAATGCTCAGGTACCGTCGGAATTTCGGCCTCGCGAGCACTGCTTCCAGTTCGTGCAAGAGCATCGGGGAGACGATGAGCCGGTACCGGCCCGCTCGTGCGGCGATCAGCAGCTGAGCGGACACTCCCTCGTTGGACGTGACCGCAGCGACGAGAACGTTCGTGTCAGCGAGGACCCGAAGCCTTTCACGCGCCTCGCATCTGGGGGGTGCGACGCTCCCGTCGCACCGAATGCACTTCGTCCACTGCCATGCTCAGGGCGGCGTCCTCATCAAGGTCGCTCGCTTGCGTGACGCGGTCCAGAAGCTCACGTAGCTCGTCTCTCACGGCCTCACCCCGACCGCCCCGAAGGTATGACCGGAGAGCCTCCTCGACGACGGCGCTCTCAGTTCGCTTGGACGTCAGAGCGGCTGCCTTTGTAGCCGTGAGGACATCGGGATCGAGATAGATGGTCGTTTTCTGCTTCGCCATGTTACCATCATCCCATACTGACGTCGTAACGTCAAGACGTTCGCAATCGTGAGGGCTTGACCCAAAACGAATCTTACCGGGTTCGGTGCTTCCAGGGTTGCGCGGAGCCGCATAGCCGTAAAGCGGTCCGAGCCGCCGCTTCGCTCCAGTACCCTGGAGAACTGTGTACCCTTCCGTTGCCCCCGTGCCTTTCCTCCGCATTCTATCGCTTCCATCAAGTTACCCCGAGGGGACTGGCGGCTTCAGCCGTCAGGGGAATCGGGGTTCGGGGCGACGCCCCGGGG
>DAIDHF010000049.1:12937-19441 GCA_027452005.1 Acidimicrobiales bacterium | reverse complement strand
CGAGGACAACATCCCCTACAGTAGGGCTATAGGAGGCGAGGTATTTTATCCCAGTGACCAGGTAGGCAGTATCGGCAAGCCCTTGGGTACCGTCTAAATAGAGGTCCAAGGTGGCTAGGAGGGTTACTGTGGCACCGGAGGACTGTGCGGTGGGGAGGGGTTGCGCCAACGCCACAGTGTAGGGGGCCGTGGTGCCGGTCACAGAAACTGCCCGGATCCCAGTCACCAGGGTTCCTATCATCATTATCGCGTTGGGCGCGACATACCCATTAGTCTGGATCGAGGTGGCCCCCAAAGAGGCATTCGCATAAAGCGTCGTGGTCCCAGCGACATGAATAGCATCCACATAGCCCCACTGGTAGGGGCTATCCACGTAGTGATAAGGGGTCAGATTACGTTGGAGGGCGCGGGCTGCGCCCGTTACCCCAGGACCCGATGGAGGCCGTCTCAATTGACCACCCGGCCAGTCAATTGCGTTAGATCATCATAGCGTACTGTATGGGTGATCGTGTCGATAACAACCTTGATATTGCTAAGCCCGAGTCTAGGTCGCGTAATTGTGACCACGTCATCTATGTCGAACAACGGGTTAGGAGGGCACGAAATAGTGATCTGCCACGCGGCAGCCAATGCGGCCTGTAAGTCATTATTAGCCATGTCTTGGGCTTGGCTACTAGAGGTAACCAAGTTAGTAGCCACAAACTCGGGGACGTTCCCCATTGGGCCGTAGATGTTGGTAGGGGAAAGAGGGTTAGTGTCCGCGGCCTGTGCTATCACCGGGCTTGAGGTCCCAGTGGCACCTGACGGTGTGTTCTGAGAACCGCTCCCAGTGATGAATACATCGTTATAGATTTGGTCTCTCGTCATCTGCACAGTCGTTGCCACTGGCGTTGAATAGGCGCTTCCTAACAGAGCGCCTGAACCAGTCCCAGCAAGTCCCGAGATTGCCTCTGTATCGTCAGTGAAGTTCCAGGTAATTGGTTGTGTGGTCGGGTCCGGTACTGGATAACCAGTAACTACCCCGTTTGCGTTGAAGAACAGTTCGTACCCGACAGCGGCTGCCATGTCTAAGGCCGCGGACCACGGATTAGAGCCTGGGTTATAGGTCGCTACGGGCACAACGGCACTTGTCGGCACGATGTTGTATGACAACGGCGATCCCCACACTGAGTTCAGGAGAGCTTCAATCTCATCCACAAAGTTCCCGGTGGTGGTAGCTGGAAAGTTATAAGGCGTGATGAAGGCCCGTTGCCCAATCACCCACGACCTATCGTATAGGTCAAGGGTCACCGTCATATCAATTGTGGTGTCTTGAACAGTGGAGGTAGCTATAGAGAATAACCCGAGGGGTATCCAATCAATGTCGCTAGTGTTGGTTTGTGCTATCCCAGACTCGATAAAGAGTTCCGTGCCAAATGGGGCCAACAAAGAGGCCGGGTTGGTGGGTAGATAGGACTGAGGTGGGATTGTAGCCAGAACCTCAATAGTAATTTGACCCTGCCTACGATTAGCCGAGTTACGGTCCACCGTCACGGTCATAGTTGACAATGGCGCTATGATATTGGTGGTTTGGCCGTTTTGGTAGACGGTACACCGGGCATCTACTAAATAGGAGCCGTACCGAAGTGCGTCTATGCAGGCATTAGTAGGAATAGCAACAGGGGGCCTTGTCTGCGCTACAAAGGAAGCAGAAAGGGTTCGGTGGGGGCCAGAAGAGGTAGAGGCCATTAGTTGAGCATCCCGGACCTTGTTCCCGTTACCCGTGGACATCCCTCCGGTCTCTGGTCCAAAACGCACGTACCCTCCTTCAACCGAGCCGAACGGCGACGATACAAAGATTGTCCGCTGACTTTGGAGAACTGCGAGAAGCCCGGCGTAGACGGGAGCCGTAAATGTCTCGAAGGTACATGAGCCATCCATGCCCCCCATGACGTTCGCAATAATGTTTAGGGTGGGTTGCCCCATAACCATATGTGCCGCCGACTGTTCAGTCACCTGGGGATTCCAGGCGACTACCTGCGCGGCCACGGCATCACCGGGGTTTAGAGGATCTAGCTCCCACCACAGGGTGGTTTGAAGTTCCGCCACGTCCGAGGTCGCTACCGCAGAGGTAAAGCCGCTTGCCGTTATGGCACAACTGTAGGTGTAGTTCGTGTAGGCGTATGCCTCATAATCATTGAGGGTGGCCTGTTGCGAAGGGGTTGTCAGGGTGACTAGCGTCGATGGAGAAGCACCCCGGACGTAGAGGCCATCGGAACGCAAGAGTGAGAAGGTACCTAGTCCGGCTACACCACCTTTAGTCCAAGCTGAGACTACCCCTGGGTTGAGGCCGATAGCGTCCGCTAAGTGATATTCGGCAGACGAGGCCCCCGCTACATTTAGAGAAAGGGACGCAAAAGCGGCGTTGGAAGGAGATGTGACCTGTCCGATTGCCTGGGTCCAGCTAGTAGACGAATCTGTTATGGTAGCTGCCGTCACCGTAGATATTACGGTACCAGTAAAGTCGTACCATGTAACATCTACTGTACAGGTGCGCCCAGGATAGGCTGTAGACCCAGCCCGGAACCATGACATTGCTGTCCACTCTTGAGAGGGATTGACCGGGAAGGCACTTGTGCCTGTTGGAGTCGTGGCCCCTATAGCCCCGCTCGCAGAAGCGGTCATCTCTAGCGAGTATGAACCATCCACGGCACTTTGGGTAGTGGTGGAGATTGTTGTATTGGTCAAAGCAGCCCAACCAGTAGTCGCCCCCGACTCCAAAGAAGATTGGTTGGCCGTTAGAACATTATCGTGGCCAGAGACGACAACCTGAATCATTGGCGCTCCCGTGGTGGGGTCGGTGGTGGCGGTGGCGACAATAGTGGGTGTTGCCGGAGGGGGAAAGTTCAGCGCAAAGGAGCTGTACGCCCATGTAGAGAACATATTGTTTGTCTCTGAAATTTGGACATAGGCCCGGTAGTTAGTCAGATTTTGGAGGGGAGTACCAACAATAGTAGACGTTGACGGGTTGCTTATCACCCCACTGGACCACTCGTAGGGGCTACTCCCAGGCGTGAAGCCGGGAGCTGTGTACTGGGACTGATTGTAGATGATGACCTGATAGGAGGTCTGAACAGTCCCCGTAGCTGTCGTAACAGTCCAAGTCACGCCTGGTTGGGAGACACCCTCAGTCCCAGTAGGTGCAGTTACTGTGACAGTAGGGGCCGCCTGTGCATAGACGGTGAAGTCTGAAGCAAAGGGGCCTAGACCGCCCTGGTCTTGGCACGCAAAGGACCAGTTATAGGTGGTGTTATCCGCGAGTGTATTGGCTGGCAATGTAAGAGAGAACTGGGTCCCAGGTGCCCCGCCACTGTAGGCATTTGTTACGGCTGTAGACTGAAGCGCGCTAGTCGAAGCGTTCCAATACTGGTAGGTGCCACCTGACACCTTGACACGGAACTGATAACCAGTTTGCGTGTTTGTACCGACAGTAGTCTCGTATGTGCCGGTGAAAGGACCACCCGTTGCCGCGATGTCAGCGTAGGATCCGTTGGCCGGAGCATTTAGAAGGGGGGCAGTCGGAGGGGCTGTAAAAGTGGTATAGTCCCCGATGATGGTCGTCTGAGTGTAATTACCAAGTTGGTAGTCAATTATGCTACCTGACGGGTTGCGTACCACGCGCAAGGAGTTGACTCCCCCACTTGTGCCTGTCCAGCCGACACTGGTGTCGTCCACCACCGCGCTAGCAGACCAAGTAACGGAGCCACTGGCTATTTGGGCAGCCAGTCGATAGATGTCTTGTTCCCCGCTAGTATTCGCATTCACGCCGTAGACCCATACCTGATTATTGGTAGAAGGGTCGTTGGCGAGCGCTGGCATGGCGTTCATAAAGGAGTCGGGGTTAGTAGGTGGCGTAAAGCCCGTCCCAGAAGGCAGTGATGATGCGCTCCCAACTAGGGCGCTCCCGGAACTGATCTGAAGCACCCATGAAGTTGCCGGGAAGCCGTTCCCAGAGAGGACCACCCATTGGCTGGATGCTGGCACATAAACGAGGCCGTATAGGTAGCCGTTAGAGGTAGAAGGAAAGCTCCAAGGCCCAGAGATTGTAATGATCCCAGAAGAGCTTAGCGAATAGCCATAGAGTGGCAGAGGACTTGTGCTATAGACGTTACTCGCAATGATACCTTGGGTGCCCCCAAATCCCTGGGGAGAGATCAGGGTAGTCGTATAACTGTTCTGTTGTATCCCTGTGTAGGATGAGAGATAGTTGATAGTCTGCCCGGACGTAGCGCCTAGGACAGCGGATGCAGAGTAGGTGTATACGTCCCCGCTGATAGAGTCCACCCGCATGAGAACGCCCCCGGTAACCCCACTACAGTTGGCCCAAATAAGGTCGCAGTTCTGCGCTTGGCCTGAACGGTACTGTGCCACACATGGGTTACCAGCGGTCCAGGTATACCCAGATCCCTTAGTAAATCCTTGGAGTGTGTTGCCGGAAGTAGCACTTGAAAAGACGTAGATATTATCGCTAGCATCTCGGCATATGGCGATTCCCCCGCTAGCATTGACAGAAGGAGAAAGCGTGCCCCCAATTGAAGAGTGGGTGGAACTATAGAGGATCTGGGGGGAACCATTGGCGTTTGCCAAACAGACCAGTGTGCCATCCGACAACTGAATTGCACCTGTAACTACGTATGGGAGGACCGTCCCAGTCCCGTCCCACCCCGTAAGACCATCTATAGTAGCGCTAAGGCTATAGGACCACTTTACGCCCATTAGTTCATCCTCGCCTTCGAGACCTTTGACGGTGGGGGAGTGAGCTTAGCTCGTTCGGCCCTAATATCCTCTTGTAGTTGCGCTAATGCCACGCCTGGCACCCCAAAGTCGTCGTGGGTAGAGCGATACATTTGCCGCCCAACGCCAGAGACCTCGGCATCCCAGTACCCTCGATGGCATTTCTCACAGACCCAAGGAGGTGTGTCAACGGAGGCTACAGTAGCCTTGAGCGCATCTCCACACCGTAAACATGGAGGGGTTTTCTTGAGAGTTGCCATTAGCTTGCTGCTCCTGCTCTGAGTACCTGAGCTAGTTGTCTGTCGTGGGCATCCAGAGTGCGCTTGAGTGCCCGTGCGATGTCATTACCGTTACCCGTGGGCGCATTTACCGTGACGTTGTAGTGGACCTGGTAGGCACTCCCTCCCCCACCAGCCCCTACGCCAGCGCCCCCGATAGTGGAGAGCGACTTGGGGAGACCTCCCGCAGTAGCCCCTACCTTTGCCATCGCCGGGAGTAGCGACGAGCCGATCCCGTTAGTGACACCTTGGGAAAGACCGAGGAGCCAATCATGGCCGATCTTGGCGAATAGAAGGCTTGGTGAGTGGGTCTGGGTGGCAGCCCGAAGTGCAGCGGCCGCGGCCTGACCGGCAGCCATCGCCGCGGCCACAACCATAGCAGTCCCCTGTGTGATCCCCTGGGCGAGTCCACGCATCATATCCATGCCTATCGAGGGCATTTCCTTAGTGAGCGCTTCAAATGCCTTATGAATAGTCGCTATCGCTTGGGTGTACTGGCGCGTTATCGTCTTGAGGGGGGCAACCATACCCTGTTGGACCTGCTTGCCAGTCTGGGTAGCTGACTTCACAAGAACCTGGTTCTGCTTTTGGACTTGGCCTACGACTTTTGTGGCATTAGTCCCAATAGCGTTGTAGTTGGTAGTAAACGATTTTGAGACCATTAGCGAGTTCTTTTGAGCGCTTTGCGAGAGTTGTTGGTGAGACTGTCGCGCCTTGAGCGTGTTATTCTGAGCATGTTGAGCTACGCTCTGGTATGCCTTGTGGTAAGAACTTGACACCTGATGCGCACTCTTGTTAGAGCTAGAAACTAGGTGACGATTGTCTACAACAATCTTATCGGTGGCTTTCTTGTAGTCCGATGCCATTTTCTGGGCAACCTTCGCATGGGTAGCCCCCGCCTTTTGGGCCTCCTTACCGGAGTGGTTCAGAGAGTTCGAGAAATTGTCAACACTCTTTCGTAAGCTGGCAAACTTGCCACCAACAAATGGAAGATGGCTAGCAAGGGCAAGTAGGTCACTGGCTATCTTGAGAATAAACTGGATCCCCTTAGTAAAGGCCGTCTCAAGAGCATTCCATACCGCAATGCCCACGCTTTGTATAGCGCTCCACACACTGGCAAATGTAGCCTTTACAGCGTTCCACGCCGCGCCCCACTTACCTTGGATCAGATCAAGGCCAACCTTGATGATGCCACTTACTATTGCCCAAGCTATCTTGACGATTGAGGAGATCATTGCCCAGGCGACCTTCGCGGTGCCAGCTATTACCGCCCATCCTATTTTGAAATAACTCACCATAAGGGAAATGCCTGGGCGCAATACGGCCACGATGGCATTCCAGGAACCTACGAGGATGGTCTTTATCGCCGTCCACGCTACGCGAGCTACGGCCTCCATCCCGTTCAAGATCGCCTTCCAGTTGTCAGCAAGAAACTTTATTGCCAACGCGACAG
>DAIDHF010000049.1:0-12927 GCA_027452005.1 Acidimicrobiales bacterium | reverse complement strand
TTGAAAGATGCTGTCGCACAAAGGACACCCCCGAACGGACAACCCGTTTTATCTCTGTCCATACAGTGTGCCAGTGTTTGACAAGTTCGTAGATACCTGCCCCAAGGGCGATAATGGCACCAAGGGCACCCAAACCTAGGGCCGTCTCCATAAGGGTCGCGCCACCTGCCGCGGCCTCTTCACCAACAGCGGCCTCTTCACCCGCCGGGCCAATTGCCCTCAGAGAGGTGGCGAAGGTCTTTAGACCGTTGCCTAGACCGCCCTCCATTGAAAAGGCTTTCATGGCTTTGCCCAGTCGCCCGAGCATCCCCACCGCGCCTGTGCCCTTTTGGAAAGATGTCATAAGGTTCGACACTTGCTTGTCTACTCCGTGGTACAACTTGATGAGTTTCATTTTGTTCCACAAAATGCCGAAGGCGACTGCCAGGGCGAGGATGTTGCCTACCCCTGGGATTTTCATAATTGCAGTAGCTACTTGAGCCAGGAGCTTCACCAGGGTCATTAGCATCGGCTCAATCTGAATTTCAGCTTGGCCGAAGGCGCTCCCGAGATGGATAATAAGGGGAATAACCTCCAATAGTTCTTTCTTGTGGGACTCGAACAGTGAGTGAAGGGTGTCCCCACCGTGGACAGTATTGGCCCACTTAGTGAACTCATTAACTAGCTTAGTAAACTCGTTGATAAGAGCGGTCCCTGTGCCAGCATCATGGGAGAAGAGCGCCTTGATAGCATGACCTACCGCTACAAGGAGGTGAACCCAATCATGGAATATGCCAACTAGCTTGTTGACCTCGGTTTCCCACTTCGAGAATCCAGCGGTCGAGTTCATCCGAGTAAATAACTTGTCGAACCAGGCGACTAGCTTGCCGGTGGCGGGGGCTAAGTATCCAATAGTCTTGAAGATCAGTTCAAGAGCTTGAGTAAACATGTGTACAGCCGTGGGCAAGTGTTGGGAGAACACGGTCTCTAACTTGTTGAAAATTGCTAGACCAGGGCCAGCCATCCAGTTCAAAAATGGTTGAATCCCTGACTTGATTATCTGCATATTCTTCAGGGCGAATTTACCAATTGTTGGTAAATACTTCTGTGCCATCCCCATGAAACTCTGGATAATCTGAGCACCGACGGCCTCTGCTGGGCCAGTGAGTTGGTCAAAGAGAGTGTGGAAATTCTGCGCGGCTTGTTCTGCTGCTACTACTGACCCTTGCGCCGCCGGGCCAATGCTTGACACAACGTACTTGAAGTTATTAGCCGCGGCCGCGGCCTGTATAGAGTTAGGCCCATACTGGGCTGTAGCAAGATTCAGTTGGTTCTGGGCTTGATAGACGGCCTTAATGTCGTTGGCAGCTTGACCCATCCCAGCCATATCGGTGATGCCACCTACCCCGGCGACACCAAGAGATGCCCCGGCCATAAGTCCTCCCCCTGCCGCGGCACCAGCCCCAGAGACACCGAGAGCTGCTAGAGCCGACCCCAGCGAGTGAGTCCCGAACCCAGCCATCCCAGCGATGGACCCAGCCCCAGCGGCACCGAACGCACCCCCGCCGAAGCCGAGTAGGGACATTAGGCCGCCTTTGCCACCACCGCCACCACTGTCCCCACCGCCACCACCCAAGGGGATGCCTATGTTGGCCATAACCGAAGTGGTCTCAATGGTCGCCATTTGTTCTTTCAGGGCCTCGAACTTCGCCAGTGCCGCGGCAGTGTGAAGATCCAGAGAAATGTCCAGGGGGCTAAGGCGGTCTACGTCGGCCTTGACCTCTTGAAGTTTGGTTAGTACGTCACCTATATCCATTTTCATGGCGAGGTTACGCGCTTGCTTGGCCAAGTCCAACAACTCTAACTTGATGTCTAAAATAGACTTCTGGGCGTTGCCGTCATCTAGCCCCAATTTAGGTGTGTAGGTCTCTTTAGCAAAGTCTGCCAAAAGGGCCTTATCACGCGCCAAAACGCCAACGAGTCTTTTATCGCTGGCGGTAATGTTAATTATTACTGGGGGTAGGTAGGTAGACATGGAGATTTCCTAGCCTAAAAAGGGAGCAAGCACTTTCTCAAAGTACGCTTGTGTAAGGGCAGGCAGTTCTGCGATCCCAAGATCACGTGCCTTCTTCATGTAGTGCTCGCCATGTTGGAATACACGGGTGGTCACGACCAAAACCCCGAAGCGGTGGAATACCAGGGCCTTAGCCCGGACTGGCACAATCACGCCGCCCAACTCGCGTTGTCGTCCATATTTTGTAGTAGGACCCACCTTGGCACGCCATACGTGGTCGGTGCCCACTGGCCCAGTGATCTTCATGGAAGACGCTAATTTCCCAGGTGGTGCCGTGGAATTACCGGGGGTTCCTACGGGGGCAGTCTTTTCTGCCAAGGATTCCATCTTCTCGACCATCATCTTGGCACACCCCTCGGTGGCCTTATCGACAAGGGTTTCGAGCTTGGATAGAAAGGAGATCACACCTCCTACCTCAATAGTGGTCTCCTCGTACACGATCTAGTTCCTTTCGCGTCGAGCATTCTCTATTTGCTCCTCTTGCATTCGGACTTCCATCGCCTCTAGGGCGAGCGCCCAGTCTACAACTTCACAAGGTTCGTCAAGGTATTGCTCGTGGGTCAGTCCAGGGTAGAGCTTACGGTATCGGTGCTCTCGATAGCGGGCGACGATTCTGGGATCGGGAGCCTCTCGACTGCGGCCTCCGAGGGACCATTGAAGGACTCGGAGGCCATAGGAGGGCTTGTTGGGTCAGTCACCGACCCAAAGTCTGTTCCCATGAGTTTGTCTGCTGGCACCCCACCGGCCGCGTCTACAAGGGCCTTATAGAGCGGTGCGTCTAGATCCCCAATGGTGTCAGCAGTGGGGAGTGGTAAAGGCAGAGTCCAACTTTTTAGCAACGCTACCGCCACGCATTCCTTGAGTTCCAACAGGATCTGGGCCTCGGACCGAGTCAGATCTGGCATTCCGGCCAGAAAGTCCTCCTCGTTTTCGTCCTTACTTTCCTCAAATGCCTTATCTCCCAATTTACGGAAGACTGGTGCGGCTGCGAGGGCCGCGGCCTGAACTAGATTCTGGTCACGCCCTCGCAGTTCATCAGGGTCTCTTAGTGTGGCTTGTCCCCCTGGGATGTCGATTACCTTGCTCATGTGCTCCCTTTCTAGGATTCCTAGTAACTTGTGGCTTGGCTGTTGGCTACCGTAGCAATTATAGGCGATACGCCGCCCGCTAAAGCATCATTGGTGGTAGGAAGCATTTGGCACTCAAGTTGGGCCGTGACTTCCTCTTTACCTCTGGTCAATTCACCTGTTTTCCACATGGCATTGGAGGAGTGCAAGTTCATTGCAAATCCGTTGGTCAGGTCGAACATGGTTATGTCCACCGAGAATTGGTCGCCATTCTGGAACTGAACCAACTGGGGGGCACCAGACTGTTCCACTACCGTGACCTTAGCTGTGGCAGTAAGGGCATTCGCAAAGTACAGGAAGTACTCTTGAGTTCCCTGAAGCGCCGGAATCGGCTTGACTCCTCTGGACATCTCAATTTCCCAGTCCAGAACGTACCCCACTTGCACACCTGCCAGGGCGATAGCAAAGGTCCAACCAGGAACCGCTTGGGTGACCGTAGCTGTCGTGGTAGGGGCAGCCGGTGTGATCGAGGGGTTAGCGAACCAGTCACATGTATAGTCCACGAGTCCCGTTGCGTTGCCCTTGATGGTGAGCTTGTCAAGTTGGGCTGCTGCCAACTGCCTCCATTGGTCACCGTCCCAGTCAGTAATCGTTGCTGACGGGGGTTGGTTGCCTTGTCCCACGTTGTTGAGTAGCGAGAACTGATGGCCCGTAAGGCCGGTAATGGCAGCATTGGCCGAGTGTGCATAGATCAACGGGTACTCTAGTGTCACAGTATAGGGGGCCGTGGTGCCGACCACCGCTGTGGTGAGGTGCGTTTCGATCACCCCTCCCGTATCAATCACAATCCATGAGTTAGCAGCGATAGTCGCCTTAGTCTGGATTGTCGTAGCCCCAGCGACAGCCGCGGCGTACAACTGTGTGGCAGCCGGAGCAGTCACAAGGTTGTCATTGGAACCCAACAGGCACCGCAAGAACAAGGGGAAGCTATCTAGATATGGGTAACTTGACCACCCGTGGCTATCATAGCGTAGCCCTGGGACCAGGCTATAAACGTCAACCATTGATCCCTGTAAGGTGTCGTCAGGAATAAGTTCACGCTTAGGGGTGTATTTGGGGTCCTTGGTCTTGATGATGAAAGTAGGTTGGACAGGTGTCCCCCTAGATGTCTCAATCGCCAAGCCGACAGCCGTCTGCGCTGACGCGTATGCGTAGGAATTTGGACCAGCCATTTGTGTTTCCTTTCGGTAGTGCTAACGGGAGTTAGCGGATATATTGATGCTCCCAGAAAAGAGGGTTAGACGGCACCAGCGGTCCCGGCTACCCATTCCCATGCCTCGAATCGGACTACACCGACAATGAAGACGGTCATACCATCGTCACGAGTGAAGGGGTCAGTTTGTTCGTGGACCACGCCCGCTTCGTATTCACCAGCGCTCCATACGCTGGCAGGCGCTGACATAGTAGGGTTGCCACGTACCAGAATTACCAGAGAGTCGATGATGGTGTCATAATCTGCCTGGGCTGCTATTGGATCGCCATTTGTAGAGGCAAAGAACACCTCTAGTGCGACTGGGTGGATGTTGGTATCGTCCACCCCACCACGTCCAGTCAGTGTGCGACGCATCCTCTTGTCTGGCCCTGGGAGAGTTACTACTATGACGCACGATGACCCATTGGAGTTCGTAACATATTGTTGCGACGCATTGAGTTCGTAGTCCTCTTCCCCTATGTAGGCACGGCTAGGATAAACAGCGCCTACTAATGGGAGGGCGGCAGCCTCTATTGTCTGCGTGATCGCAGCTCGAACTGACGCTTGTCCCATTAGTGTAGGTACACCGCTCGGTAGTCGTGGAGTAGTTCAAGTGCCAACGTGTAGTCCTCCAAAGCACCAGCTTGCGCGGCGGCCTTTCTGGAAGGTTGCGAGCCAAGTTGCCCCACAATCTCCGCTCTAAAGCCACGTGCCTTTATTAGCACGGATGTAAGCGAGATCGTCGCTTGTTCCACATCCCACGGGATGGCCGATACCCTAACAAAGTCGGGAGCGGTTGGGACTGTGTGACTATACGCTAGGGGCGCACTAAGGGAGACAGTCAGACCCGTTGGGGTCGCGGCTACTCCAACTACCTCAGTGTTAGACCCGTCGTGGATAGTAAGTTGAGTACCAGGGTATATCCCGTAGAGTTGTGTGCCACCCGGTGACGGGGGTGTAAGCGTGATGGAGGTAGCCCCAGCCAAAGCGCTCGCACCTAGTTGAGCATTGGGCCAACACGCGACGTAACTCCACACCATGTAGAGGCTGCCATTCACGCTAGGCCACTGGCCAAAGTAGGGTCTTACGATCCCACTTGACCAACTCCCAGGCAGAGTAAAGGTCTGCGTCCCAATAGAGATGTCACCAGCGGAACCTGGATCGAGACTTACAATAGCCGAAGGTGTTGGACCTAGAGCTATCCCAACGAGTTCGAGAATAGGGAACAGGTTGCACTGAACCCCCACGGTACCGTCCGGCTTTACTTTGTTCCAACCGCTCTCGATAGTCAGGTTGGCAGCAAATGACCCAGAGTTTTGCCCAAAGACATACGTGTCAATCATCCCGGAGGCCCTGGAAATCGTCTGAGCAAGCGATGCGATTGAATCGGTTGCTGGACTAGAAGACCCAGCGGCTAGCGCGTTCGTGGCCACGGAGGTTGGCGCGAAGCGATATTCGCTGGGGGAGATGTACGGTGTAGACCGCATCGAAGTAGTAACCCGTGGTGCAATAACTGGGTTAGCAAGCGGAGTGGGGATAAAAGCCATTTGTCTCCTAAGAAATTACGCAACAACCATGTGAGGGCTGTGTATGAGTATGACCGATTGTCATGTCATGTATGTGGCGCGTTTCGCCCAAAGTTGGCAGAACTCGCCACTGAAGCCATGCGTCTAAACGGCACCAATGTTCTTTGGGGTGGGTATCGTCCTCGATTAGAGCCACCTGTTCCATAGCATCGGGCGTTCTAGCCAGTAATGCTGGTGAAAATTTGGCTAGTCCTAGCCCTGGATACACGCTATTGCCGTAGGGAGTATTAGCCCCGCACCAGTCATGTTCGCAATTCGCTATTTCCTCGAACTGCTCAGGGGTGAAGAACACGTCGTGTTCGACCAGGACAAATCCGCGGCCGTCCTTCCATAGTGCTCGTAACAGATCGCAATACGCATTGTCACGGTCTCCCACGTAAGCCATTTGGATCCGACGGCCAAGGCTCTCTAGAGACTCAAGGGTTTCAGGTCGCAGACTAGTAAAAGCACAGACGACAGGGAGCATCTCACTAGCGACCCGCATTAGCCCTAATGGCTTGCCTGAAAGGCACCAGTCTCGATATGTGCTCTCATCATCAAAGTCCGATTGTCGCTCGTAGGTCGCATCCATTTGGGCCTTCCCAGCGCCAGGGTGCATGTGTTCGACAACTATGTCCTCGCGATAGTGGAGACATCCCAACTCGCCAGCTATATCCATGAGAGCGTTATCTATGAACTGATGTGCGAATCCAGGGGGGGCGACATAACCGAGTCTCTCAAAGAAGCTCCTGGTTCCCACTATCATTGTAGCCAGCCTTGGCCCTTGGAGAAGATCGTTAGGATATGCCAGACCAAGGTCACCGGCCCCTGTAGCGCTTGCCACTAACTCTTCGGACCACTTGGCCGTACGAGGGACTTGGTCGTCACCCATAACCATTATGGCCTGGTAAGACCACTCGCGCAGAGCGTCCTTCAGTAGATCATTGAGTAGCTCGCCAAGAGGCTTGCGGGGGCCTGTACGCAAATAACATACATTTTTTAGGAGACCGAAATTAGCAAGGTATTGAGGAGCGGTAGGGTCGTCGTCGTCAAGCCTTAGAAAAATGTCAAAGTCCCCAGGGAAGTCGCTAAAGGCTTGTAGGAGACGATAGAAGTTGCCAGGCCGTCCTCTAGACGGGAGTAGGAGCGCTACGTTATGCACCTATCCCTCCGGCCAGATTAGACGTGCCGTTTCAGGCTTTGTGCGTAGCCAGTACTCACGTCCACGCTCGATATTTTCTTGCCAGTCCGACCGGGGCCGGATGGAAGAGTTGTCAATTGAGCCAGGGATTTCCTCTATCCAATCTTGCGACCCCTTAGCGTCAGCGGCTAATCTTCCAGAACAGGTATACCCAAGGAGGCCGAGCCGTAGTGTGTGCTCAACATGTTCCCATGCGTTCACAAAGTTCTCATCAAATACACCACCCACCTCAAGGGCTTCGCGTGAATAGATGCTCCATGCCCCAACGAAATTGGGCCAGCCGAGAACATCTTGTGCTAGCTCGACTGGCGACGTGCCCTGGTTCGCGGGTCCGTGGTGGGCGAAGGCCAAGTGTGAAAGCCCAGAGGACTTGCACGCTGAGATGTATCCATCGACGGCTAGCGGGGACTTGACAACAACGTCGTCCTCAGAGACGATTAGCCACTCGCAACCTAGCCCGAGTAGATGTGAAAGTACCGCGTTCTTGGAATGTGCGACTCCTCGAAAGTCACTCTTGCTTGCCCGGATCTCGATACCTCGCATGTGCGGTGGATAGCGAAAGATCCCGTCGTCGCTATGTAGAGCCAAAACGTCAATGGATTCTCCTAAATGTTCCTCAATGGCTTTTAGTGCCTGGCGAAGATAGAGTTCCCGTGAGCAGGTTACTATGCCGAGACCGACCCGAGGTCGGGAGCGAACCGTCCGTGTTCGTCCACTGGAACGCTCTCGTGATCTAGCCCGCATGCGCATCGGTCCATATAGACATGATGGTGTAAGACAGGAGGGAAATGAATACAAGGGCTATAGCCCCGCTTCCCCAAGATAGGTCCGAGCCATACATCCAGCCGTTGCCAGATGATTGGGGCGATTCCTTCAAAAATGTCATGTGTTCCTCCGGTAAGTTCTTTTCTAAATCTCACGCACCCTAGAGAGGTGGTGAGAAGGGGGTTGCCACTTTGCCCGTAGCCAGGCCCGTTATAGGCGAATGCGCACCATGGTTGAGCACAACTATCGAACTCAGACATCACGGACGGATGTACCTCAATGTCCTGCTCGATAATCGCGAAGTCGTCCCCCCCAAGCCAAAGTCGGCTTAGGAGGGCGAAGTACCGGCGGTCATCCTGGGAAATATCGACGACCTCTGGGTCGTCAACATAGCGTTCCCATGCTTGACGCGCAAGAGGATGAGGGGTAGCTATGGGAATAGCTACGTGCAACTATTGGACCTTTGTCTTTGTCTTGGCTACAGGTACCTGGGTAATCGCCTCAGTGACGAAGGGATTGGCCCCTGGGTGCCAAGAAATGTTGCCGGTCTTTCTCCCAAGCAACTTAGCCGCAATATCGTCTGGAACGTCGAAGGTCCCATCGCTATCAGGATAAAATTCCTGATCCTCAATTACAATGGCTTGCGCCCCTGGATGGTCTAAGATAGCTTCCCGTCGCCTCACCGGCCCCAAGGTGGGGTCCATGACATAGCGATCCTTGAAGGTCTCGATAACCGGGTGAATTTGCATTTTGCTCCTTTCATTTGGTTCTTTACCCCCCCGTCGCGGGAGCAACCGTCCGGGGGGGTAAAGACTTTTGGGTTGTTAGCCTACGTTGTGTACGACTGCCTGAGCCAAAGGAGCACGATTCACAAGTGTCTCCATTGACCGGATTTCAAAGTCGTAGCGTGGGCCTCCACCGACTGAACCGGGGTTGTAGTTGGCAGCGTAGTCAAAACGCATGCTGTCATACTGACACCGGACAGAAAATACCGTGCCGATATTTGAGCCAGGGAATGGCACATAATCGGTACGTGTAATGATCGTGCCTGGGGCTACACGAGGATGGACCTCAAGGGCGACTGGCACGCCACCGGCTGCCCGGTTGATGTACCGCCCGATGAAGCCACCACCCGCAAGGTTAGTCCTAGCATCCGAGTCAGTTGGGGGCAAGAACGTTGGTGCGTTCCCACTACCTAGCAACTGGCTGGTGATCTGGTCACCTTGGAGGGAGTTAATCATGTAGGCCGTTGGCGACAACTGGACAGATGCCCAGATCTGGTCATTTATCTTGTCCAGGATGTCGATGCCACCACCACTAAGGCTGGGAGAGTTCCCGCCGTTGTCGATGAAGATACCGCCTGAAGGATTGCCACTTCCTGGCGTAACGGGGCCTAGGGCACCATAGTCGCCCAGCGTGGATGCCATAATGCCATTGTAATAATTGGCGTTATATGACGTATCCGCAGTGGGAGGATGGCCGTTGCCAGCTACTGCTGGGTTGGCCAGCGGCAACACGCCAGCGCCCGGAGCCAGTGCCGAAAGTAACGGCAAGCTAGGCAACGATGCTGCTGCTGACGGGATGCTAGTAATGGTTACCGAGTCCACGGTTGTGGTCGTGTAATACCACAGGGTCGTTGACGAGCTACCCACATACCAGTCGTAGGCCACTCCACACTTTACAGCGCCACCAGTAGATGCTGACACCGAGTTAGTGGAAGTGGTTGTTCCTACCGTTGTATTGGCCTGTGTAGATGCAATAGACGAACCACCCTCAAAGTAGTTCACCCCACTCCTGATCGCATATTGGACATACACCGTTGTGCCGGAAGCAATTGACCCACCCGTTGAGGCTGGGACAAGTGTAGCGGCACCAGGGGTCCCTACAATGGACCATGCCTGGCCATTGGAGATCATCATGTCCTGAGCAATAAATAGCTGGTTGAGTGTCTGTAGCTCACCCTGGGCCAACGCATCTACGTAGTTGCGGGCGACCGCTACTGCGTCTAGTGTGACACGTCCTGCTTTCGCAAGTGGCTTGTAGGGTGCGTACACATCCTGCTCTTGGAATAGGGTCATTGAACCCGCTTGGTCAACACCAACCGCAGCCGAAGACTGCTGATTGTTGATGTTCAACCATGTACGCCACAACGCCAACTGAGATCCCTCACCAGCAATTTCCCGTGGGAAAGCACTGGTGTTCATTCTCGCTGGAACGTTGACAGGTACTAGGGCAGTAAAGCCCGACAGATCGACACCCTGTGCGCCTGTGCCTACAAGGATGCCAGAGGTGGCAGACTTGCGCATCATGGCTAGGGTCTCCATCGTTTCTTGTTCGATAAGACTAGACATAAGTCCTCATTTCATAATTCTTAGGGACGCATACTTAGATAGCGCCGGTTTCGTGCCCAAGGCGGAGCTGAGCCAGGGTCAATTCCCGGCTGATTTGCTCACGCTGGTAGGGATTCTCGGCAGCGTCCAGTGATTTCCTTAGTTCCTCTATCTTGCTCCCATCCTCGCTCTTGGTTACCGTGTCACCCAGACGACCTTCGCTAGCTTGCGCTCCACGACTGATCCCGTCTAACACTGGCCCACCGAAGCGTGGTTGTGATAGTGCTTTCTCGACAACGCTAGAGAGACCCTCGACCTGCTTGGTGAGAGCCGTGACATCGGCTGTCTGAGACTTCTTGGCTTTCTTAGCTTTCTTGTTCTTGTACTCGCCCGCCACATGGCCACCGCCAGGGACGGCGTTTACGTCACTCGCATCGTGGTCTCCGTGTACGGAACTTTGCTCTTCACCTGCCGTGATCTCGCCATTGTTATTGGCGTTCTTCGTCAAGGCTTGCTCGCGGGCAGCCTTGGCCGCCTTGTTTGCTTGCTTGCGAGCCTTCTCAATCTTGCGCATTGGGTCCTTTAGGGCCTTCTTGGCTGCTTTCTTGAGTAAGCTATCAAGCTCTTTTTGAGTTACAGTATTCATTTCTTCCTCGCTTTCAGTACCGGGTTTTCCGGCTGTTTTAGCTAACTGTGGATCGCCCAGTACCTTCGACAATTCGTCTAGGGCTTTGGCTAGTGCTTGACGCACTTCTTTCTTTGCTCCCGTACTCGCTGCTGCCTCGTGATAAGCAAGACGTGCAACAAGACCTAATGCGTGGTGGATGTCCTGAGCGGCACATCCGAGAGACGCTGCATCGAACCAGTCATTGGGATCACCGGCTATTGCCTCGATGGTTTCTCTGCGACCAATCGCGTCTACTGCTCTGGCTGCCCCCGCCAGTCCTCTGGCTACGGAGTCCAGAGTGTCGGCATCGTAACTTTCCCAAGCGCTATCACCGGGATCAGAACTTTCGTCCGGGGACGGTGGCAAGATTGGGTTGTCAACCGCAAGCCAGTTGGATTTCGTGGCTTCGTCAATCACTTGGAGGACGGGCGTATCCTTACGCATAGTCTCCGAGTGAGGCCCGCGCTTGGGGGCTTTCTTATTCTTTACCTTATTCGCCCGTGATTCGGCTGCGATCACGTAGGTGGACTCTCCACCTTTTGCGTCTGCTGGGTCGGGAGGGGGAGTAGCTAGTCCCAGGGTTGCTGGACCATGCACTCCACTCTGGCCCGTCTTGGCATTAGCCCCACCAATGGTAGGGGTTGCTACCGATTCGTCAGGAACGCCTGTGGACTTTGATACGTCCACACCAAGTTCATGGGCACGGGCTACGATCTTCTTGTGTGCGTTCCTCTTAGCGGATGCGGACTCGAAGTGGGTTTGGTTGAAGCGTGCTAATGCGTTGCGTACATGACTGGCATCGTTGATCGGAAGGTGGTGGCCACCTTTCTTGTCGATATAAGCAAACTCGTCAGTAGGCAACGCATTACGCTCCTTAGCGCGCAAGACACCCTTCTCAAGTGCGTCCGCGCATACCATGCAACTGTCTTGGCCACAAGCCTTGGTCATCTCCTCCTCCTGTGCGTCGGCCTCAGCGCTATGGGTATCACCATCGTGTGCCGTACTCTTGAGTAGCAACCAGTCAGTACCGTTAGCGGGACTTTGCACCCCTGACATCTTGCGTGGGTCAAATTCATCTAATTCCGTAATTTCAGGCATTTATCTCCTAAGTTGGTTCAATGTTTCCAGATCTGGTGTAATACGTCGCGCCCCACCTTCAGGCGACCACCCATTTACCAGAGAGGCTTTTACGAGGGGCCATGCTGTTTCGTCCCAGATAGCACCCACTAGCCAGTCTCCTGCCATGATGGTTGTTATCTTCCCGGACTTAGTCGCAATCTCCCAATCTGGCCCCCGGTAGATGTAGGACTCAACGACCTCGCCGCGGGCCTGATGCTCACTCTTTTTAGAGTGGAACAGGTTGATCTCCCGATGATGAGCCATCCACGACCATGCTGCGTTCTCTAACTTGTCGGGGCGAATGAAATCTACGAATCCATCGGCTGCCTTAGCACAGTCGGGACGCATTGCCGGGTACGCTAACCCAAGGGTATAACGTCTCTCGTTCGACGCTTTCACGACCTTGTTCCACAACTCCGGCTCTTCACTAGAGTCCAGTGTTGCCTTTTTGGCAGCAATCTGCGGGTCGAAGTGAGATAATCCTATTACGATATTACCCACCACCTCTGGCAACGAGCACTTGCATTGCTTAGCAGCGCTCTCCAAGGTGACTGTCGTTATAGACCGAGAATCGCCGTGGTCATCTTCTAACTTACCGCAACCGCAAGACCAGCACATACTATCTCCTAACGTCTGGTGGAGTTAGGTGGATCGTTACCGTTGCTCCGAGCACGATCTTTTTCTTATCCACCTCACCGTAGTCAACCTCTTGGCTGGCCGTAGAGATGCCCCAACCGTCGGCCTGGAAGGCGACAAGCATTTGGTAGATAGGATCTATTGTTTCGGGTAGTAGCACTCGTTTACCCATGACGATGAGCCTTTTTGAATCGAAGACCTACACTGCCATTTTTAGCAGCAGCCTTTACGTTCTTTTTACTATTGTCCACAAGCATGGATGCACCCACTGA
>DAIDHF010000048.1 GCA_027452005.1 Acidimicrobiales bacterium | reverse complement strand
CGCCCCGAACCCCGATTCCCCTGACGGCTGAAGCCGCCAGTCCCCTCGGGGTAACTTGATGGTGCGGATACATCCAGTTCATTGAACACATCGCCCTGATCCAGGCAGCACTTGCAAGACTCGCAAGAATCGCTCTCCACTGGCACGATTCCAAGTCCTAAAGACTAGCCAACCTACCAGCATTGACCTCATCTGGCCAAGGTTACCTAAATCTAGGCCAGATGTGGAGAGGTCGCCCCGGCCATCCCCGGTGCTGGCTCTAAGAGAGGCTCGGCCTCGGGCTCGTCGTGTCCGTCTCCAGGTCTCGGTTCGACCTGAATAGTCGAGTAGCCACCCTCGGGCGACCTGACCACGACGTTGTGGCGCTTGCGCTTGCCCATGTCTGACGGACCCTCTTTTACCTCACGGGCCAGCTGATAGGACGCCAGTCCGACTAGTACCGGGATAATAAACACAGCAAACCTGAAGAACCACAAGACCGTGTTCAAGGACACGTGGAACATGTTGGCCAGGACGTCCGTTGACGAGGCCCCGAACAACATAAAATAGAACGTGAGCACCCCAACCCCTAGGCCGGTCCTCTTGGGATTGTCCCTGGGAAGCTCTAAGAGGTGGTGGTCGATGTCGGGCTTCTTGGAGAACTTTCTCTCAATAAATGGCCACGCGTACAAGATGTTGAACGTGAGCCCCGGGAATAACACAGCCGGGAAGAACACGTTGGGAATCATGTGCCCGGGTAGGTGTAACTCCCAACTGGGCATAATCCTGAGAGCTCCGTCTAGCCACCCCATGTACCAGTCAGGTTGGACCGCGTAAGAGACCTTGTAAGGAACGTACTGCCCGTAAAGCCAGATCGGGTTGATCTGGAACAGGGCCCCCATGAGTCCGATTACCCCGATAATCACAAAAAAGTACCCGGTGGTCTTGGCCATAAAGGTCGGGAACATCGGCGCCCCGACCACGTTCTTGTTGGTCCTCCCCGGTCCCGGGAACTGGGTGTGCTTTTGGTAGACCATCATCCCCATGTGCGCCCCCAACAGGGCCAAGATGAGGAGCGGGATTATCAACACGTGGGCGATATAGAACCTAAATATCACGTCCCCGTTCCCTGGGAACGGGCCCCCAAAGACGGCGTAGCCCAGCCAGTTACCCACAATCGGGATCGACTGGAATATCGAGAAAGTAATCCTAAGACCCGTCCCAGAAACCAGGTCGTCTGGGATCGAGTACCCGAGAAACCCGTTCACGATGGCCAGGAGCATCAAGGTTAGTCCGATCATCCAGTTGATCTCCCTGGGCCGCCTAAAGGCCCCGGTGAAGAACACCCGGCACATGTGAACCACGGCTGACGCTACAAAGATGTCGGCCGACCAGTGGTGCATCTGGCGCATGAGCAAACCAAAGCGAGTGTCCAGACTCAGATTCACTGTAGACATGTAGGCCTCAGACACGTGCTGGCCCCACAGGGGCTTATAGGGCCCATGGTAGAGCACTTCATGGCCAGACGGGACGAAGAAGAAGGTCAGATACACCCCGGTGCCCAGGAGAATAATAAAGGAGTACAGGGAGATCTCACCCAACATAAACGACCAGTGATCTGGGAAGATCTTGTTCAAGAACGTCTTGCCCCCGCGTGCGATGGTCAGACGATCGTCCACCCACCGCGGGACGGCCCCTATCGTGTACTCGTGTTGGGTACTGGGCTCTAGTGACTCCCGGGCGACCTCAAAAGTGGGCTCGTTGCCATCTTCTCGCTTTGTCGACAGGCTGGACCTGTCCATCTTCCTAACCCTAAAAGCACCCATCAGCTGTTGTGTCCATTCCAGAGCGCCCCCCGGGACCAAAATCCCGGACCGATCGGCTCGTCGTAGTCGTGCTGAGAGACCAAGTATCCCTGCGAGTCCACCGCCAGGGGTAACTGGGGAAGGGGCCGGGGAGCTGGGCCAAAAATCTGGGTTGCCCCGGTCGAGACGTCAAAGACCGACTGGTGACACGGGCACAGGAGCTCTTTGAACTCTTGTAGGTAAAGTCCGACCGGACAACCCGCGTGGGTACACACCTTTGAGAAGGCCAGATAGCCACTGGGCGACCAGTTCTCTCGGCCTGGCTTGGTCACCAAGGGGGTTGCCTGGGGGCGAATCAAAATAGTCTGGCCTGTTGCCGACCCCACGTAGCCCTCTGGGAATACCGTCTGAGCCCCTCCCACGTCCAGGGCAGCAAGTGAAACGGGTTCCCCGTTGATCGTAACCAGCCTGGTCCCCTTTCCGAAGTTGGTATAGTACTGCTCGTTGCCCGGGGTCTTGGCTCCGAGTAAGGATCGCAGAGGGATAATAAAGGCGATCCCAAATAGGGCGTTTACCCCAACGAAGAGCTTACCTAAGAACTTGCGCCGCTTGACCGAGTCCGCCCCTCGACCAAAGGCCTCGGCCAAAGCTGCTCGGTCTTGGTTCGTGGAGGCCAGGGAGTGTCTGTCTTCGACGAAAGGTCCCTGGGGCATGAGGTACTTGCCCCACGCGATTACCCCCACACCCAGGCCTAAAAATATCGTCGAAAAGAAAACCCCGAGAAGAATGTCCGGGCCACTTTGCCAATACGTCCAGGCAAATCCGACCACCGAGGCCAGGGCGGCCACAAAACAGACCGCAATCGTGCGCTCTACAGTCTTGGGCCGACTTGTCCTGTCTGCATACCGGGGATCACTAGTGGTCGACATGTTCTGCCTCCGTCCGCGGATCGGGGGTCCTGTCGCCAATCCAGTACGCGAACAACATCAAGATCCCGATCCCGAAGAACAGGGCCACGAAGCCCTCGGCCACCGGTCCCACGTGTCCAAGGCCAGCTCCACCGGCGTCTTGGGGTCTCTTGGTCAGATACGTCACATACCGAGCCAGAGAGTTGAGCTGACCCGGAGTGATCTGGCCGGGGTTGAATATGGGCATGTTCCCCGGTCCCGACCTTACCGCGTCACCCAACTGGGTCGGGTTTGCCAGGGCCAACGACGGGGCAAACGTGGAGTCGGCCAGGGCATCACCAACCCCGGTGATCACGTGGCATCCAGCACAGTTCAGGGCAAATATGTTCGCGCCTTGAGCCAGATTTCCTTTTTTCGTGTCAACTAAGGGAATCGGTGGTCCGCCACTGGACAACGAGGACACGTACTTGACGATATCTAAGGTCTGGGCGTTAGTAAAACGATCCGGGTGTACGTTCGGCTGGACGGCAGACTGCTCTAAGGGCATCCTCCCGGTTGAAACCCAAAAGTCTATCGTGGCCGGACCTACCCCAAGTAATGGAGGAGCCAGCCCGGTTGCCCCGTTGGCCTCAACCCCGTGACAAGATGCGCAGTTCTCGTCAAAAAGTTGCTTGCCCTCGGTTAGTGAACTCGACGACAGAGATAGGGCAGGATAGTTAAACGAATCACCCGTGAATGCCTGGCTGGGGGGGAGTTGGGTAACGTTGTACGCGAACGCCCCGGCCCCGCCGAACAAAACTACTCCTAACACGATCAAAATTGGTATAACAGCTTTTTTCATTTACTTGAGTAAAAACAGTGCGCTATAGAGCCCGATCCACACTACATCAACAAAGTGCCAGTAGTAACTGACCGCCTGGAAGACGGGGGCCTCGCCCGGGTCCCCGGCCCGCCCGGCCATCCGGGCGTAGAGGCCAATCATGGCCACCAGACCCAAGATTACGTGTAACCCGTGTAGCCCGGTCATGAGAAAGAACATCGAACCAAACGCGTTCGTCTTGGGTGAGAAGTCAACCGAGTGCCACTCATAGGCCTGGTTCAACACAAAAGCCAGGCCCATTAGAAACGAGGTGACCAGCCAGATCCGTGCTCCTCGTCGGTCACCTTTTTCCTCGTCAAATAGGGCCTTTTGCATGGTAAAACTAGAGGCCAACAAGATGATTGTAAAAATTCCAGACTGGAGTATGTCTAGCTTAATCCCGTGGGGGGGCCACTGGTGACCGGCCGCGTTTGCCCGGACCGTAAAGTAGGCCGCAAATAGCCCGGAAAAGAACATGAGCTCAGAGGCAAGCCAGACGATCGTCCCCACGGCCAGCATGGGGGGGCGGTTAGGGTGCCAGGGCTTATTTAGCGCGACAGTATTACTCACAAGGTAACTTTTTAGTCGCTCAGGGGTGGTGTTTGCACATTATTACCCCGGATTTATCTCTCATGGGATTTTCTTCCAAGGGTTGACCGCAGGTGCAGACCCATCCGGCGTTCCGGGCCGGGATGCCCGTCACTAGCTCGTAGGGCCGGGTGGATCGGGTCAAGACCGCCCCGGCCCCCACCATGGACCACCTGTCAATGGTTACCCCGCAGATCACGGTCGCGTTGGCCCCAACCGAGGCCCCTTGCCTCACCAGAGTTGGTACTATCTCCCAGTTTATCGCGCTGGCCCGGGGCCGGAGGTCGTTCGTAAACACGCACTGGGGACCCAGAAACACGTCGTCCTCAATGGTCACCCCGTTATACAGGGACACGTAGTTCTGGATCTTGACCCCACTACCGACCACGACCCCGGTATCGATATAAACTCCCTTCCCGATGACGCAGTTATCACCCAGGGACGCCCCACTCCTAACATGAGCATGATGCCATATCTTGGTATTTTCACCTACGATTGCGCCGGGTTCAACCAGGGCGCTTTTCTCTATAAACACGGTTACGGGTAGTTTAGGTCAAGATGAACTCGGTGATGGTTATTGGGCTAGGACATCAAGGGAGCAGGTACGTGAGGATCTGCAGGTCACTAGAGGAGTCTTGGGTCGTGTCCACGGTCGACCCGGTCCACCCCGAAGCTACCCACAAGACCCTGTTAGATGCACTAGGGGCAACCCGGCCTTCGTGGGCCGTGGTGGCCTCGCCAACCGAGACCCACTTTGAGGCGGTCCGGACCTTAGTGAACCACGGAGTCCCAACCCTGGTAGAAAAACCGGTCTCCTACTCCTTGGACCAAGCCGAGGAGTTGGTTGATCTCTCAGAAAGGTCCGGGGTGTTTGTTGCAGCTGGCCACGTAGAGAGATTCAACCCGGCTATTGGGTTGGTCCACGAGAGACTAACCAGCGGACAGCTAGGTCGTCCAATATCTCTCAGCTCGAGACGAGTAGGTCTACCACCTAAGTCCTCGGGCGAACACGGCGTGGTCCATGATCTCGGGGTTCATGACATAGACATATTCTCGTACCTCATTGGCGAGCCCAGGCTGGTTGCTGCAACCGGATGGCCCAGGAACTCAACTCCCCAGAGTGCGTTCTTGTTACTCTCGTGCAAAGATGTAGACATGAGTATCGAGGTTAACTGGAAGACCCCGGTTCGACTTAGATACCTGGCGATGACAACAACCACGTGTACGGTCGGTCTAGATTACACCTCTCAGCGGGTTGAGGTTACAAGCTCTGGTGACCAAGACAATCCCAGTGACTTCGCAGATTTTCAGGCCAAGTATTCATCTGCAAACACCCAGGTTTTGAGGGCCGATCAACGAGAACCCCTCAAAGAACAGGTTTTGGCGTTCTTGGAGGCGAAAGACACCGGTTACCACCCGGTATTAGCCAGCCTGCGCGACGGGGTGCGTGCAGTGGGGCTCGCGTGTAAGGCCGTTGAGGCCATCCGGGCATGAAGATTCGTATCTCTGAACCGGTTTTGAGCCACAAAGCACACGACCTAATTGGAGACCTCCTGTCTCACGGTAGCCTGGCTGGCGGGTTGCACGTGGAGGCCCTAGAGAGGGAGTTTGGCGAACTAGTCGGGTGTCAATGTGCGTGCGTGTCATCTGGAACGGCCGGGCTTTTTCTGGCTGGCCAGGTCCTGGGCATTGGGGCAGGAGACACCGTGTTCGTGTCCGGATTTTCCTTTGTGGCCTCGGCAAACGCGTTCTACCCGGCCCGGGTGGTACCTATAGACGTGGACCCGGTCACCTTCAACCTCGACCCCGAGGATCTAACCCGGGCGTTGGTCGACTATCCAAAGGCCAAAGCCCTGGTCATGGTCGACCTATACGGGAGCACCCGCGGTACCCAACGGGCCCTTGAGATCGCTCTCGACCACGGGTTATATGTCATCGAGGACGCCTGCCAGGCCCACGGGGCCTATGACGAAATGGGTCGGAGAGTTGGAACTCGGGCACATGCTAGCGTGTTCTCGTTCTACGCAACCAAGAACGTGGCCGGTGGGGAGGGGGGTTGTGTGGTGAGCCCCGATCCAGACCTGATAGGTCGCCTAAAGGAACTCCGCTCCCATGGCGGTACTGACTTTCGGGTTCCGGGTCTAAACTTTAGGATGACCGAGATTGCGGCCGGGCTCTGTAGGACCCAGCTTGGTGAGTTGGACGCGAGCAACGCACGACGCCGTCAACACGCAGAGATCCTCAATAGTCACTTGGCTGAATTTTCACAGGTAACAACCCCTGAGCTAGACCCGAGAACCCACGTAATGCACCAGTACACGGTAAGGTTTAGCACACCGGACTACCGGGACGAGTTCAAAGTGACCATGGATAGCCGTGAAGTTGAGACCAGGGTGTTCTACCCCTACACTCTAGCCCGACTTGACTGGGTGACCAGCCGAGACCTGCCGGTTGCCAGTCGCCTGTCAGAGACCGTCCTGTCACTGCCTGTTCACCCCAGGGTGGACATGGAGAGACTACTAGGGGCCCTCAGATGAGGTTTCTTAGTGCCTGCGGGCTTCAGAAAACCGATAAGATCCCGGTCTGGTTCATGCGTCAGGCCGGAAGGTCTCTTCCTGAATACCGGGCCCTGCGCAAGACCGGGGATATCTTGGCGGCCATAAGAAACCCCGAGGTCGCCTATGAGATTACCATGCAGCCGGTCCACCGACACAAGGTCGACGCGGCGATCTTGTTCTGCGACATCGTAGTTCCTCTTGCCGCGATAGACCCATCAATCTCTATCGTCCCGGGAACGGGTCCGGTTATAAGTTCACCCTTTAGAGGCCGCAGTGACCTGGCCAGAATACGGGACCTTGACCCGGAAGAAGATATTCCATACGTGCTTGAAACCGTTAAGGCCCTGTCCAACCAAGAGGTCCCCTTGATTGGATTTGCGGGGGCGCCCTTTACCTTGGCCAGCTACCTCATTGAGGGTGGTCCGTCAAGAGATCACGCCCGGACAAAGGCTCTTATGATAGATGACCCGCAACTCTTTCAAGACCTCCTTTCACGACTTGCCCGACTGTCCTCTTCGTTTCTAGATGCCCAGATTCAAGCCGGGGCAAGGGCGGTTCAACTCTTTGACTCGTGGGTCGGGACTCTGTCAAAACAGGACTACGTGGCTCACGTCCAGGCTCACACCCGCGAGATATTTGAGAATGTTGCGGTCCCGACCATCCACTACGGCTTGGGGACAGACCACCTGATCGAGTCCATCTCCCAGACCGGACCTAGGGTGATCAGTCTTGACTGGCGGACACCCCTTGACCTGGCTCGGACCCGCTATGGGTCGAGGTTTGCAATCCAGGGAAACCTGGATCCGTCAGTCTTGTTGGCCTCTCCCGAGGCGGCATTTGCTCAGGTTCGCTCGACCCTTATAAAGGCCGGACCCGAGCCGGGATACATCTTCAATCTCGGCCACGGAGTCCTCCCTGAGACCGACCCGGAGATACTGACTGAGATAGTAAAGATCGTGCACGACCATGACGTCAAGTAATGAATAAGGCCATTAGTCCCCTTGGGGCATATTGATGGCGGTTGAGTTTCATCGCACCGGGATCTTGGTCATGTCTCACGGGACCCCAGCAAGCCTGGAAGACCTGGCCGAGTTTTACACGAAGATTAGACGGGGTTCTCCCCCGCCACTGGATCTACTGGATGAACTCAGATCACGCTATGAGGCGATTGGGGGGGTGTCTCCCCTGGGAGACATAACCGCCTCCCAGGCCCGGAACCTGGCCATTGGTCTCGGGGGGATTGTTCCTATGGCCGTGGGTACCAAGTTTTCATCTCCGTCCATTGAGCAGGCTCTTGACGGCTTGCTCGCCAGACAGGTCAACCAGGTCGCGTGTATTGTAATGACCCCACAAGAACCTACCCCGGACTACTTCGAGCGGGTAGTCGCCCATACTGGGGTTACTCTTAGGTTCTTGCGTTCGTGGTATACCAATGAGGCCTTTATCTCATATCACGTAAATCAGATCAAAGAGCATCTAAGCAAAGATCCAGAGTGTCTGGTCATCTTTACGGCCCACTCACTACCTGTCTTTGTGGGCGAGAAATACCGAGAGCAGGTGGCCGAAACTGCACGGCTCATAGCCGACCGGCTAGGTGATCTCAACTGGGTTCAAGTGTTCCAGAGTGCGGGCCGCACCAACGATGAGTGGCTAGGTCCTGACATTCGAGATCTCTTGAGAGAGACCTCTCATAAGTCGGTCCTAGTGGTCCCGGTTGGGTTCGCCTCAGACAACCTGGAGACCCTATATGACTTAGATATCGAGGCCCGAGCAATAGCCCGAGAGGTCGGGGTCGTCTTTGAGAGAACCAGGCCTCCAAATGGTGACATGGCGACAATGGCCTCACTTGCCCAGGACCTGTTAGGGATTATTTCCAGTGAGGGACATGTCAACTTCAACTAGACCTCAGGTGGTTGTAGTGGGAGCAGGCATTAGCGGGTTGTCGTGTGCCTTTGAGTTGGCCAAGTCCAACCGGGTGGACGTGACCGTGGTAGAAGAAAAGCCGGTCCCGGGAGGAAAGATAGTCGCGAATAACCGTGGTATAGACGTGGGTCCAGACAGCTTTATCTCACGGGGACGGTCAGCAATAGATCTGATTGGTGAGTTGGGTCTCGCCGATCAGATGGTGACCCCAGATACAAAAGGGGCCTACATATCAACTCGCCACGGACTACGCCCTCTCCCCGAGGGCCTCTTTATGGGGGTCCCGACTGACCTGGTCTCGGTGGCACGCTCTCGGGTAGTCCCGCGACTGGGTCTCGCCAGAGCCGGACTAGACCTCATACTCCCCAGGACCAGTTTTTCATCTGAGGTGTCTGTGGAACGATTTATCTCGGCCCGCCTGGGTAGGTCGGTACTAGATAACCTAATCGACCCCCTCTTAGGGGGGATTCATGCGGGGAACTCTAGGGACCTGTCCATGAACTGGGTCGCCCCTAGCCTGGTAGAACTCTATCGGCGGAGCCTAATTGTCGATCTCGCCCGGACTCGGGCAAAGACGGGGACCGGACCCCCACGAGCAACTGGGTCCAACGAGCAAGAGGGACCAAAAGGTGAGACTGAAGTGCCCGCGTCGCCTTTCCTGTCAGTGCGTGGAGGTATGCACAGGCTGGTTGAGGCCCTAGTAGAGACCCTATCGGGGCGTTACGGGGTGAGGTTCTTGTATAACTCCAAGGTGGTCCAAGCCGAGAAGTCCTGGGTGATGACCCAAGACAACTCCCGGTTAGAGTGTGACCACCTGGTGCTTGCATGCCCGGCCTTTGAGGTACCCGACATCGTTGCCGACAGGTCCCTGGAGGTACTCAGGACGCTTTCCTATGCTTCGGTAGGGGTTATCACGATGTACTTCCCCAAGGTTTCCCTCCCCGAGGGAACCGGTCTGCTATCACCCAGGGCCCGGGGGACGCTTATGACTGGCGCTACCTGGCTGTCTAACAAGTGGGCGTTTTATGATACCGGCGAATGTGTAATCAGGGTTTCGGTTGGCAAGATTGACGATACCCGCTGGGTAGACCTCGACGACGGTGACCTGGTCGGGCGGGTATATTGCGAGTTGGACTCGGCCATGAGGTCATTGGGGGTAAACCTGCCCGGCCCCCCGAGTGAATATCACGTACAACGCTGGATGCGGGCCATAGCCCAATACAACGTGGGTCACGGAGAACTGGTCGGGTCAGTTACCTTGCCCCCAAATGTCTATTTGGCTGGGTCCTACATGTGTGGGGTGGGTATCCCGGCATGTATCTCCTCGGGCCAGGCGGCCGCCAAGAGGTTACTTGGCTAGCTCGGGACTTTTGGGCAAATAAATCTACAAGACGAGCTAACGACGAAGGCGTCGATGCCAGTGTGTCGAACGGGATTACGCACTTTCTCATATCGTTGCCCAACTCGATCAAGTAATGCTCCCCGGTCAAGGACGGCTTGTACTCAAGGGCGGAACTTCTCTGCGCCTCGCCCACCTTGAGGACTATCGATACTCGGCGGATCTAGATTTCTCGGTCATCAACTGTTCAGTCGATAATCCTCTCGGAGTACTAAGTAAAGTAGTCACTGCTGCGAAAGATTCTAGCCCCGACTAGTACTGGGAAAAGCCCGGGGCAGATTGGTCGCAAATGGCAAGAAATAACCTCAACGCAACACGTTTTTATCGGTTGTGTTACACTACCTTGCGGTGTCAGGCAATACTTTTACCCGGGGCTTCTCGCCGAACTAACCGCCCGTGCGGCCACGTGAAGTGGGTCACCCGTGTCTAGTGGAGACAGACAAGTATTGAAATACCTAAAACCAACTCTTGCGGGTCTTTTGACCAGCCTGTCGGTTGCCCCGTTTGGATTCTGGATTCTCGGACCACTTGGCATTGCCCTGTTGTACCGACAACTCTACAACAAGACCGCTCGTCAGAGGCTCTTGGTTGGATTTCTGTTCGCCCTGGGATACTTTGCGATTAGCTATCTATGGGTTACGTCACTGGTTGCCGCCGGGTACGTCGTGTTGGTCATCTTTGAGGCCCTTCTTACGGGAATCGGGACTTGCCTGACCAAGCCACCCAACCTGGTCAGGTTTGCAGGGGTATTGACCTTGGTGGACGCGTTCAGGTGGACGTGGCCCTTTGGGGGCATGCCCATGGGGTCACTGGCCTTGGGCCAGGCAGCGTCGCCACTGGGCCAGCTTGGACGACTTGGAGGCCCCCTGTTGGTTGAGTTTGTGACCATCTTAATCGGGGCAGCCATAGGCGAGGCCACGGTGAGAAATCACAGGCCCGTAGGTCGGTACTTTGTCTTCGGGGTCTTGGTGGTCTTGGTGGCCGTCTTGGTGGCACCAGACGGAGGAGCCCGGGTGGGAACTATTCGGGTCGCCGTGGTACAGGGGGGGGGACCCAGGGGTCTTCACGCCGTGTTTGTAAATCCGGCACTGGTCACCAACCGAGAGCTGGTCTTGACTGAAAAGCTAAAGCGCTCCGAACACATAAACCTGGTGTTGTGGCCCGAAGACGTGATCTCTCTATCTGAGCCCCTCGCCCTGAGTCAGATAGACCAAGTCATGGGAAACCTGGCCCGGAGACTGAACTCGACCCTTGAGGCCGGGGTGACCATAACAACGGGCTCGTCGCAGTTCTACAACCAGGCCGTGGCCTGGGGACCGACCGGTCAGGTGGTTGGAACCTACGAGAAGGTCCACCGGGTACCCTTTGGCGAGTACGTCCCGGATCGGTCGTTCTTCTCTCACCTGGGACCGACCTCACTGGTCCCCCGGGACGCAATTGCCGGTCATGGGCCGGCAATCTTCCAACCGACCACGACCGCCCGGAAAAACCCGGAGATATTTTCTCTAACCAGAAAACTCGGAGTGGTCATCTCCTTTGAGGTCCTCTTCCCTGGTCGGGCCCGGTCTGGGATAACTTCGGGTGCCCAGGTCCTAACGGTTCCGACCAATGACGCCTCATACCGGTCCGGCCAGGTTCCCGCTCAAGAGGTCGCCGCCGACCAGCTCCGGGCCATTGAAGAGGGCCGTGACCTAGTCCAGGCGGCCCCGACTGGCTATAGCGACCTCGTGAGCAACCGGGGGGCAGTAATTCAACGGACCCCTCTGGGAGCTGCCCGGGTACTTATCGTGTCAGTCCCCCTACGAGAGGGTCGCACGATATATAGCTACTTGGGAGACCTCCCCTGGGTGGCCCTGTTGGCTATTGTGGCTCTTATATGATTGAGATTACCGAGCTGGACTCATTCTCCGTTGACGACCTGGCCGAGATCAACGCCCTGATTCCCCAGCTCTCAGGATCTGCTAGCCCACTGTTAGAGTCTGATCTTTCCGAGATCGTTCACTCTGGGGCAACCCGGTTCTTTGTGGCCCGCCTAGAGGGCAAGCTCGTGGGGACCTTGACCCTGGCCGTGTTTCGGATTCCTACCGGGGTTCGGGCCTGGATTGAAGACGTGGTCGTTGATGGCGCGGCGCGCGGCTTTGGGGTAGGCGAGGCTCTAGTGTCTCGGGCGCTCCAGGCCGCCCGAGACAACGGGGCCCTGACTGTCGATCTGACTAGCCGTCCAGAGCGAGAGGCGGCCAACAGACTCTATTTGAAGTGTGGATTTGAAACTAGAAACACGAACGTGTTTCGCTTTAGACTCTAGGCCATGGCTGAGAGCGTAACCATTACTGATAACCGCACCGGGGAGAGTATTGAGATCCCGATCTCCAACGGTGGCATTGCAGCAAGCGAGTACCGAAAACTACTCGGTGACATCTGGTTTTATGACCCGGCCTTTATCCAGACCGCGGCGTGTTCGAGTTCTATCACCTTCCTGGATGGCGACAAGGGAATCTTGCGCTATCGGGGATACCCAATTGAACAACTCGCCGAAAAGTCGAGCTTTCTGGAGGTTGCCTATTTGCTCATCCATGGAGAGCTACCCGGTTCGGACCAGCTAGCCGAGTGGACTCACGAGATTACTCACCACACCTTTATACATGAGAACATGCGCAAGAGGTTCCTTGAGGGATTTCACTACGACGCGCATCCCATGGGGATGTTGGTGTCTGCCGTTGGGGCCCTGTCGACTTTTTATCCCGAGGCTAAAGATATCTTCTCGATTGAGTCTCGCAAGAAGCAGATCGTGAGACTCATTGCAAAAATGCCCACCCTGGCGGCAGCGGCTCACCGGTTTTATGTGGGAATGCCCTTCGTGTACCCGGACAACTCACAAAATTTCCCGTCCAACTTTTTGTCGATGATGTGGAAGACGGCCGAGCATCGCTATGAGCCCAACCCGGTCCTGGCCAAGGCCGTGGACATCCTGTTTATCTTACACGCCGACCACGAACAGAACTGTTCAACCACGGCCATGAGGGTTGTGGGTTCCTCGCACGCGGACCCCTACTCGGCCTGTGCGGCGGCCTGTGCGGCCCTTTATGGACCCCGCCACGGAGGGGCCAATGAGGCCGTGGTTAGAATGCTCGGAGAGATCGGGAGCTATGACAACGTGGACGACTACCTGGCCCGAGTAAAGGCCGGTGAGGTCCGCCTTCAAGGCTTTGGGCACCGGGTCTATAAGAGCTATGACCCTCGAGCCAAGATAATCAAGAAGGTGGCCGACGAGGTATTTTCAATTACCGGCAAGAACGAGCTGCTAGACATTGCCCTCAAACTAGAAGAGGTGGCATTGTCCGATGAATACTTTTTGTCTCGCAAGCTATATCCCAACGTTGACTTTTATTCGGGCCTGATCTATCAGGCCATGGGGTTTCCAATCAACATGTTCCCGGTCCTGTTCGCGATTCCTCGCACGGCTGGCTGGCTGGCGCACTGGGTGGAACTTTTAGATCAGGACTCAAAGATTGCCCGACCTCGCCAACTCTACGTGGGCCCAGATGCCCGTGACTATCCCGGTTAGGAACCGACCAGAACTACCGAGGCCTTAGCTCAAGGCGTCAAGACCAAAGCGCTCGCGGTAGTCTCCCCAACGGGTCAAAAACTCCACTGAGGGACCCTCACTAAGGCCTTCGTCGGGGACCCCTCGGTGTAGGACCTCGGCCAGTGGGGTGACCAGGCAGCGCTTATTACCCTCCCAAGACCTCAAACAGAGATCCAGGTCTGCGTATCCGGCCATGGCCGCGTTGAACCCCCCGAGCCTCTCAAAGAGGTCCCTGGACAAGACCATGCAGGCACTGGTCACCCCGGACACGTTGTGAATTGCGCCCGACCACCTGAGCAGATCTGGGGATCGTCCGTCTAGCTGTCCCCCGTGCCAGGCAAAATGGTCTCCAACTTTGCGGATCCCACTGTGCTGAATCCTGCCAGCCTCGTCGACAATGCGGGCTCCGACCACCCCGATGGGCTCTCGTTGGGCTTGCTCGACCATGGCGACCAACCAGTCACCTTCAACAACGATGTCGGCATGTACCAGACACACATGGTCCGCGTCCCCGCCCAGTAGTGCCTGATTGGCACGGGCGTATAGATCACTCCACCCACCTCCTACGTCCCCGATCTCATGAATGTTGGCAAGTAAATGGCCGGCCGTTCTTTCTATGGCCTTGCGAGACTTTCTGGTAGCTGTGTCTAGGCCAACGACGGTTCCACTCTCATGGAGATGCCCGAGTATTACAACCTCGACCCGGGTGCCCGGCGTGACCGGTCTGCGCACATAAAAGGTTCCAAAACTGGGACCGTCTTGGACCTCGACAAAGTCCCCTCCCCGGCGAGTAAGGGCACTGGTGAGTGATCTCCTCATGTGTCGGTGTTGCCAAAAGGTCCGGGTTGGCTCATTAATCTCGGGCGTCATGGACCAGGAAAAATGGTATAGGACTACCGGGATGTGAACTATCCTAGACGTTACCTCAGAACATCGCAGGAAGATATCATAGCCCCCGTCGAACGGGAAGCTATCCCCAATACCCCCGGCTTTATCTAGTATTGACCGTCTCACGACCAACAGGTGACCCATATAGGCATCTGACTCGGCCAGATCCGGGGACCAGTCGGGCTTGATATCGGGGGAAAGCCTTGTCTGGTTCACATCGAACTTGTCCTCATCTGTGTACATTAGGTCGACGTTGGGGTTTTCTTGGAGAACCCCGTTTAGTACCTCGACACACTGAGGGTGGAGCAGGTCGAACTGGTCCATTAAGCACACGAACTCAGTTGTGGCCATTGCATAAGCCGTCTTGAAGGCCACGTTGAAGCCCCGGTGTTCGTCGTGGGTCTTGACCGCAACATCCGGGTTGACCGTTAGGTTGTTCAAGATCGACGACAATCTCGAATCTTGGGTGTTGTCGTCACAGATAAATATCTGACAGCCCTGAATGATCATCGACCCGAGCGTGGCCTTTATAGAATCAACCGGAGGTTTCCAGGTGGCTAGAACCAGTCCAAAGACCCGGTTGTTACCCGGGGTACCCAGATACTTACTAACCTGGCCCACACTTTCGAGGGTGGCCTGTATGTAGGCCTGGCGCTCTTGGATGTTCCCGAAGTCATGGTTGGATATCTCAGGTCGTGGTGCGGCCCGGCCAGCCCGGCCTGAAGTGCGCCGGGTGCGAACCGCGGAAACGTCCTCACGAATCTCGGTCAAGACGGCCTCAGCCCAGGTCGGTATGGGGGGGATGTCGTTGAAGTCATTGGTCTCACTCAACCCGTCATGGCGCTCTAGAAACTCTAAAATTGGACCCAGGCTTTTTAACTGGGAGTCCCAGGTGAGATTGCCGGGGGGGCGGCGCTCTCTATGGAGACCAGGGTCGAGGAACTCACGGGCCTGGACCTTTGAGTCCTCTGTGACGAGCCCGGTTACCCCGAGGGTGTCTAGTAACCCGGTGACCCCCCCAATTAGATGGTCGGGTTCTGCCAGGATGGTCTCATAGCGCCCAATATAGATGGGTAGTCCCCTTGTATAGCGCAGGGCACGCAGGTTGTACTCGGCCCACAGGGCCAGCCCGAACTCGATGTCAAACCTGATCCACCTCCACAGCGAGAGGGCACTCTCTAAGGGACTTCTCCAAACCAGCACGGTTCCCAGGGGTCTGGTGGTCGCCTGGCGCCAGACCGGTAGAATCAAGGTTGCCCGGGGATCTTTCCAGACGGCCGGGGACTCGGGCAGGGCCGTGGCCATAGCCACTTTGGCCCCCTCGACCAGTTTCGAGAACAGGTCACTGGTCTCATCTAGGACTGGAGGAATAGACCAGTTCCCCCCCAGGGTGTCGAGGTAGGCAATGCAGTAGTCCCCGAGGAGGGGTGACTCGTAAAAGCCCTTCGGGTTGAATATATTTGCGTCATCGGCGTGGTCGGTGGCTAGGCCCAGAGCAACCATCGACCCGGCTATGGCCGAGGTCCCGCTTCTAGGCATGCCTCCCACGAACACCAGAGGACTCTCGTGGGCGGCCGTCATTTGACTATGCGCATTAGCCCTTCCTGGGTGAGCGAGATGATGAGATTACCCGACGAGTCAAACATCTGGGCCCGGGCTAGACCTCGAGCCCCGTAGGCTACCGGGCTCTCTTGGTCGTACAAGATCCAGTCGTCTGCCCGAAATGGCCGGTGGAACCACATGCAGTGATCTAGTGAGGCCCCCCGGAACTGGGGATCGTCCCAGGCCAGGTTGTGTGGGAGCAACATGGAATCATACAGGGACATGTCCGAGGCATAGGTCGCCACGCAGGCATGTATCAACGGGTCGTCACCCAGTTCTCCCTGTGCCTTTATCCAGATGCGTTCGGTTGGAGACCGGGGAGTCTTGGACTTGGTCCAGGGGAGGTCCCCAATAAATCTCTGCTCGATTGGAAATGGGCGATTGCGAAACTCCTCGTCGATGCGCTCCCAGAGGCTCTCTAGGGTGTCAGGCGGGGGGACTTCGGGCATGGCAATTGCGTGCTCGGGACCGTCTTCACCCACGTGAAAGGAGGCGTCCAGGTTGAGAATTGCCCGGCCCCTCTGGATTGCGACCACCCGACGTGTGGTAAAGGATCTCCCGTCGCGTATCCGATCAACTTCATAGAGTATTGGAATAGACGGGTCACCCAGGCGGAGGAAGTAGGCGTGCAGGGAGTGCACGGTTCCCATCTCCACGGTCCTCCCGGCGGCCATCAGGGCTTGAGCGGCCACCTGACCCCCGAATACCCTGGGCATGCGGTGCCAGTCGGGACTTTTCCCCCGATAGATGTTCTCCTCGATTTGTTCGAGATCCAGGATGTCTATCAGGAATTTGATGTCATTTCCCATGTATACTTCACCCTACATGCCTGTCGTTGAAAAAGCTAAGTCTTGGTATTCCACCGAGGCCGGTCGAAAGAAGGTCCGGTACTTCCTGGCATCGGTTGTTGCGACAGCCATTAGCCAGGGAACCCTATTTATAACCTACACGATCTTGTCGGTTGGCTCGGCGGTTGAGTGCAACGTGATTGCCACGGCCGTGGGAGCAGTTCCCTCCTACTATCTCAATCGGATGTGGGCCTGGGGCAAGTCGGGTCGTTCACACATGCTAAAGGAGGTCGTCCCTTTTTGGGTGTTGGCCTTTTTGGGGCTCGGGGTATCGTTAGTAATGGTCAACTACGCCTCCAACGCGTCTAAGAGTTCTCATCTGTCACACCTGGTGACCGGACTCGTGGTCAACCTGGCCAACCTGGTAGCGTTCGGGATTGTGTGGATTGCCAAGTACGTGATCTTTGACAAGTTGGTTTTCGTTGAGTAGCCCTGGCGACCAGACCGCTAACCTACTCAACAACCTGACCAAGCCTCCCGGGTCTCTGGGATTTCTAGAGGACATCGCTATCAGGCTGTCTGAGATTACCGGTGTATCACCCCCACGGGTTCCCGAGAGTTGTGCCGTGGCAGTCTTTGCCGGGGACCACGGGGTAGTAGAAGAAGGGGTTACCCCCTGGCCCAGTGAGGTCACCTCTCAGATGGTTCTCAACTTCTTGTCCGGGGGGGCTGCAATCAACGTTCTAGCCCGTCACGTGGGGGCGTCGGTAACCGTAATCGACGTGGGAGTTGCCGGAGACCTGAAAGATCTACCCGGGTTGGTCCGGGCCAACGTGCGCGCCGGAACCAGGAACCTGGCCAATGAAGACCCCATGACCGACGACGAGGTCGAGGCAGCCCTCAACGTGGGTAGGGTAACCGCCCGAGACCTAGCTAAGACCGGGTGCGACCTGCTGGCAACCGGGGACATGGGGATTGGAAATACGACCCCCTCGGCCGCCTTGATCGGGGCCTACTGCAAGAAGACTGCCCGAGAGGTGACCGGCCGGGGGACCGGAATTGACAACACCCACTTTGAACGCAAGTTGGCCGTTGTTGATAAGGCCTTGGCCCGGTTAGACCGATCGGAGCAATCACCGACCTACCTGTTGAGATCACTGGGTGGACTTGAGATAGCGGCTATTGCCGGGTTTATTCTTGAGGCCACCCAGGCCCGGGTCCCGGTAGTCGTCGACGGGGTGATCTCCTTAGCTGGGGCCTTGGCTGCTAACGCCATCAACCCACAGGTCCGAGAAGTTATTTTTGCAGGACACCGCTCGACCGAACCAGCAGCCCAGATTGCCCTTGACCATCTAGGTCTCAGGCCGATACTTTCACTTGACATGAGACTTGGTGAGGGGACCGGGGCATGTCTGGCAATGGGAGTTATTCAGGCCGCCGCCAAGATAACGCTTGAGATGGCCACGTTTGACTCGGCCGGGGTAACTAATAAGGACGCCTCCCAATAGCCACGATCTGGGAGTTGGTCCGAAACTGCACTATCGAGGACTCCTTCTCAAAGCAGGCCAGGTAGCTGTCGAAGTCTGATTCTCCTAACAGGTTGTTATCTATAACCTCTTGGCGGACCTCGCGAATTCTCTCGAGCAGATATTGCTTACCGGGGTCATCCTTGCTGCCCCCGCGGTATTCGGCACTGGGCATGACTAGAACCGAGGAAACATCAAAACCGGCCCCGTCTAGGTAAGTGGCCAATTTACGTCCCACGTTTCGGTCACCGTTATTTAGGTGCTGTAAGGCGTCGAAGGCGTCACTTAGCTTTGAATAGGCCTCAGAGGGCTCAGGATAGACGATACTCATTGCGTCATCGGCGTCGATCAAGCAGACAGTTCCCCCAGGCTTGGTCACCCGGTAGAGTTCATCGCAGGCACCTTGTGGATCAGCCAGGTGCTGGAATACAAAACTCGAGTACACGAAGTCGTAGCTATCATCGTCAAAGGGAAGCTTTGAGATAGATCCACCTTGAAAGCTAACCTTCGCATCCTGAGCAAAGTATCCTGCATCCCCGAGTGAACTCTTTAGTTCATTAGCCACGTTCACCATCTCGGGATCTAAGTCAATGGCGTCAATTGAGACAGCTAGCTGACCGGCCAACTCAAGAGCACTTACTCCATATCCGCACCCGGCGTCTAGAATCGTTTTTTCAGTCCCACTAACCAGGGCACCAAATAGGACTCGACGCTGAGTTGCCGTATAGAGAGCCTGTTGAAGTAACCACAGCTTGGGGTGATCTTTTAGATAGCTCTTGATTAGCTCGTCAATGAGCACGGTTGAGGTGGTATCAAACTTCATCTAGAAGCTCCTGTCCATATAACTAGGCGGGGGTGGCGGAGGATCTTCAAGTATTAGAGCCAACAAATGGGCCATTCGATCTCGAATCACCTGATATCGGTCTTCAATACTGTGAATCTCCTCCAATAGCCGGGTTGCTCGGTCGGCCAACTCGGGGGGCATTGGCCCAATATCGGGCTTGAGGGAGGGGAAGGCGGGAGACGGGGTGCCCCGTTCAATATGATCTCGGGCACCTTTTAAAAAGTCTTCAAGCTGTTCTAAGACCTCAGGCCAAGAAGTCGGCAATCTGACTCCGAGTCTCCGCGAAAGCTTCGAGCTCTCCGGTCTCCCGGGCAGCAAGTACCTGATCGGCTGCCTTTTGCCAGGTATCTCTGAGCTGGCGGAGCATCGGGAGCACCTCTTCAGCTGCCTTCCTGTCTTGAAACATGGCCGCCTGAGAGATCCGTCTTTCAAACCAGTTGTATAGCGAGATCAAATTAGCTCCCTCAGGCCAGATGTCAACCCGCATTGCCGCCCGCAAGAGCCTGACGATCTGCTGGGCATTGTCAAGTAGATCAAATACCGGCTTGAAGTCTTTAGCGTCAAAGATTCCTAGTGCACACTCGATGTCATCTACTAGACGCTCATATAGCATAACCACACAACGCTCGGGGCTAGCAGTTGAGACTGCCTGGGACTCAAACTTCTTCTTCGGATCGATTGCCACGACATATAGGTTAGCCTAAAACTGCCTAGCGAGGAGCCAGGAAATCTGACCCCTCGCTAGAGTACAACTATCTATACTAAAGCAGCTTGAGCACCAAGGTTGGGTTGGCCTGGGCCTGGCCCAACATTGACAAACCGCTCTGGAGCAGGATCTGATCAGTCGTGAACTGGGTCATCTCCTGTGCCATGTTTACGTCGACAACAGACGAGTTGGC
>DAIDHF010000047.1 GCA_027452005.1 Acidimicrobiales bacterium | reverse complement strand
CCCTTGCCAGATAGACGCCTACCCCGAGAACCCACATGACCACCCCGATCCAAATCCACATTGGGTGTGTGTGAAACTCTCGCCATCTTATTACCACCAAGGCAACCCCAAAGACGGGTACGACAAAGATAGCTCCGTCTGCCAAACCCAGCCCTGGTGAAAAGTAACGAACCGTGGCCTCCCCGAGGGGGTCAGTAATGGCTCTGTACCCCATGAGACCGGTTATAAAACAGGCGCCATAGCCAACCAGCCCTGTCGCGATGTGTGCGATCAGGATCGTGTCATATCCGATTGTGGTCCTACCCAAGTTGCAGTCCCGGATTACTCGTCACAGTGGTCTACCTATTCTAGTTTCCTAGGCATCTGATGAGTTTAGGCAGCGCTTGAACCCGTTGTCTGCTCGCAAAAACGTGAAGACCAAAAAGTTGCAGGTCAATGATTCCAGTTTAGTTACTTTTTCTAGTAGGATTACTCTCAGTGAGCCAGCTGCGTCTTGATCCTCTTACAGGTCGGTGGGTTGTAATCACCCCGTCGCGCTCGTCTCGCCCTCAGGCCTTTGCTAGAAGGTCTCTTCCTGTGCAAACCGACACGTCTATCCCGTGCCCGTTCTGTCCGGGCAACGAGGAGGAAACCCCGCCAGCCTTGGAGACCATTGGCCCACAAGGCCACTGGCTAATTCGTGTGGTTCCGAACCGGTACCCGGCCTTTGAGGGAACCCAACCCATGGTGGTTCAACACGTGGGTCCCGTTTTTACAGAAACCCCAGCCAGTGGCACTCATGAGGTGCTGGTTTTTAGTCCCGATCACTCTTCAAACTGGGCCCAGTTAGATGACCGAGGTGTTGAGCTTTGTATGCTGGCTATCAAGCACCGGGTCCATGAGCACTCAGAGACCCCCGGGCTTCGCTACAGCCAGGTCATTGTAAACAGCGGGCGTGAAGCAGGGGCATCAATCGAGCATCCCCACGGGCAGCTACTTGGAATGCCCTTTGTACCTCGTGAGCTAATCGAAGAGCAAGCCGGATTCTCAAGGTTTGCGGGTAACTGTCTCTTGTGTGCCGCGGGCGAGGCCGAGATCGATGCTAAACACAGGCTGGTTCAAGAGAGTGACCGTGCAATTGTAACCTGCCCGTACTGGAGTGCAATGCCTTATGAGATGCTGGTTACCCCCAAGAACCACAGCTCTCATCTTCACTGTGCATCCGATGAGGACGTTATTGAAGTGGGACGCGGTATCCGCGACGCAATCAGCCTCTTGCAACGCAGTGTTGGAGACGTCGCATATAACATCGTGTTTCACACGGCTCCATTTCGGACCACAGGAGCCTTCCATTGGCACTGTCACATCTGGCCAAAGGTCACCACACAAGCCGGATTCGAACTTGGAACAGGGGTTATGATCAATATCGTGTCCCCAGAAAGTGCAGCCGAGAATCTCCGGTCAGTTCTGCCGGTAAGGATCCAGTAACGGTTCGATCGGAGCCGAGTAGCCCTCTTGTGATCTTTGAGTTCCGGGGACAAGAGAACCACTGGGTGGAGGCCATGATATGGGGCTTGAGACAGTAACCGACGTGGTGGGTTCACTTGAGTCTTCATTTTCTGGCTCTTTACCGTAACGAACCCGAAAATAGCTCCAAAATACGACGGCTACAATGGTAAAACCAAAGAATAGATAGAGCATTGACAAGAGGTTGGCGTGGCTGTTGGCCCCATACCCCGTCGAGGTTGGATGCATCACGGTCTCAACAAACACAAATATGACCACTCCATAGATTGCCAGCCAAGCCTTCTTGGACCATTTCACGACGCATTCACCATCTAAGTACTTTATTGGGACCAGGCCAAAGAGAAGACTCTGTAGGGCACAGATCCAGATCGTCGCAAACATCGAGTCGGCAACCAACAAGAAAAACGACGTATGCCCGGAGTCCACGTGGTGTTTTAGCGGAATCCAGATAAGCCAGGTGGCCAGGGCAACTAACATCAACCAAATTGACGCCATCGCAACTGATTTACCCTCTTCCCGTTGAGTCGGCTCGACTCTAAATGCAAGGGCCGCAAATATTCCAAACACGTATCCTGGCTCAAAATGGGCGATTCGTGAGAAAATTACAAGTACAAGCGCGATCATTATCCCGATTGGATATGTCTTCAATTTTGACGGCTTTGAAAACCTTCTTTCGACGTACCAAGAGCGTGCAAGTTGAGTAACTCCAATGGTAATCAAGATCGTCCCAAAGTAGCCCATCACTTCAGCCAATGAAGACCTATTGAACCCGAAAGTAGGGTCCACCAAACACGACAGAATTGCTCCAATTGCCGACAAGATTATCATTACCGACAAATTCCCCATGCGGGTTAGTTTTTCCTCTAGGTTGCTCGCGAACTTACGAATTAGCCCCTTTGATCGGGTAATGCGGTCGTTGTGCGCCTGTAGGGTTGAGTTGAACAACTCCGCAGGGAGTGCGACCAGCAAGAGTAACATGACCGCTATCCCGGCATTCTCGGCGAGGTGCTTTGGCTTTAGAGAGATTGCTGAAATGGTCGGAATCGACTGGGCAATAGGAATCAGGCCGGGGGGACCCCCGTCGGGTCCAGTCCCGATAGACCTGGAATAGGATACATTTGGCCCTCGTCCTGAGTTTTTATAGGCCAAAGTCCCGAATGCTCTAACTGAGGCATGGGGGCGGCTTGTAGGGCGCAATCCTGATATGACTCCTAATGCTGTCTTATTTCCTGTTGACGTTTTTATTGGAGACTTGGCCACAGGTTCCGATGTAGAGGGGCTTGTCGTAGTCGGCCCCACTGTCGTGGGGGTTGCAGAAGATGTTGCCAAGGATCCCGATCCTGAACCTTGGGTTGTCGGCGAAGCTGAAGGGTTGGGGGAAGGAGAAGTAGACAGAGAGATTGGGGCCGGACTAGCAATCGATGGACTTGGACTGATCGTGCCAAGTGTCGTCGTGGACGCTATCGTCGTGGTTGGCAAGATCGTAGTAGTCGTGACAACCAGGGTTGTTGTAGTGGACCCGGCCAGGGTTGTCGGGGTAGAGCTAGATGCGCCAAATGTTGCCTGGATTGAAATAGAATGGCTCGTCCCGGTCCCGTCAGTATAGGAGGCCGTAACTTGGTCGGTACCGGTCCCGCCGGGTGTGAAGGTCCAGGATGCAACTCCCGACAGGTTGGTGGTCGACGTGAAAGTCTTTCCCGAGTCAGGTCCCGAGACGATAACCCAGGAAACCGCAACCCCGGAAAGTCCCGTGTGTGAAAGGATGCCCCCGGAAAGTTGTCTAACCAAAAAGGCTAGGAGATTACCGCTATGTAGCCTGTGACCTGATCTCAGCAAGTACAGGTCCCCTGGTGGCCCCGAACCGCCGGAAACGGTAACTGAAAAGGTAACCGGGGTTCCCTGTGTGCCGGTAAGGCTGGTACCGGAGACTGACGAGATCGATGGTGGAACTATCCACCCAATTGACGAGTTCCCGGAGGCGACAAGTGCACCCGTTGACGGATTTACCGCGTTCGCCACAACCATGTCTGTGCCAACTACCGACGAGGCATAGGTCATGGTTGCTGCCCCCGACGAGTTGGTTGAAGTTGCAAATGTTTTACCTGAGTTCGGACCTGAGGTGATGTCAAAGTTTACGCTCGCCCCACTTACCGGGGTTGAAGGTCCGCCACTCGATGGGGTGCTAACAACTTGTGCGGTCAAGGTAGCCGTGGTCCCAAGCGCAAATACCTTTGAAATCGGCGTCAGTGAAACTGAAGTTGATGTGGAAGGTGGAGGCGGGGGTGGCGAAGAAAAGGTAACCTGACCTAGAGCTACTATCGCCACGTCAGAAGAGGTAGACAGCGCGAAATAGGTACTCCCAAGAGGCGCCGTGTTATATGTGCCAGCAGTTGGGTTGACAACACCACTAACCACCACGGTCACCGGACTACTCGCCGAAATAGAAACCGGTACGGTTACCTGTGCATATCCAATACCGGTTGTAAGTAGTGTTGCCGTAGTGCCGTTGACGCTGTACGAACTAGCCGACGTCGGCATTGTCGTCGTGCCGGGCACGTTGATCAGGACATAGCCCGTACCCGCCACAAGGGAGCCAGTGGCCGACGTGGAAAATGAAAATGTATAAGTCACCCCGGTTGCGTTTGCCAGGTTAGACGACGGAGCCGGTCCACTTGGGGAGGTAACCGCCGAGTCCACGGGAAAGGCCGGTGAAATCACGACGTACGTGTCTACAGAGGTCGAAACCGAGAGTGTTTTCGAACCCGGTGACGACGGGAGGGTTACGCCGGTAATCACAATCGACACACTGGCAGATGAACCAACTGACACTGGAGTTGAAAGGGTGACCGTCTGATTAGAGTTGGTCAGCACCACGGCCGCAGTGACTGGTACCGAATTTACTTGGTAGTCACTAGCCAGTGACGGGAAGGAGATCGTCCCGGCCCCTATTGAACCGTCTATTGTAATGGTTGATGAGCCCGGGACAAGAGACCCTGAAGTAGAAGAAGTAAAATTCACATCTACTGTACTCAGGTTGCTTACGGCGCCAGGTGAGGGATTGGTTCCGGCAGATAACCCAGTAATAGCAGACTGAAAGGAGATGGAGGGCAACACTTCAATCCCAGCGTCAGATGACGTGGATAGGGCAAAGTAGGTAGACGAAAGTGGAAGGCTGTTATAGGTACCTTTCGGCGGATTGGTCACTCCAGTAATAACCAGGGTAACCGGCGTAGAAGCCCCAATTGAAGACGGAACCGTGACTTGGGCGTAACCAACCCCAGTAGTCACGGTGGTTGCTCCGGTTCCATTGACCGAGTACAGTCCGGCAGTTGTAGGAAGGGTTACCGATCCCGGCACGTTTACAAGGATGTATCCACTACCAGCTGTCAAAGAACCCGTTGACGAGGTAGTAAAGGAAAACGAGTAGGTGACTCCAGTGGCATTTGCAACCGTAGAACTCGGGCTTGGACCACTAGGAGAGCTGACTCCTACTGCGACCTGGAAGGAAGGTGAGGTAACAACCTCGAGATCGCTTGATGTGGCCACGTTCAAAGTCTTCGCCCCGGCAGATCCAGGTAAGGTCACTCCGGCTATCTCCACGGTTACACTAGTGGAGTTACCTACTGACACTGGAGTTGTAAGGGTGACTGTCTGATTAGAGTTTGCAAGAACCACGGCCGCGGCGACAGGTACCGAATTTACTTGGTAGTCACTAGCTAACGCCGGGAAGGAGATCGTACTAGCACCAGCTGATCCATCGATGGTAATAGTTGAGCTACCCGACGTGAGTTGGCCGGAGATAGACGTCGTAAAAGACGCGCTTAGCCCAACGCTACTCCCAACGGCCCCGGGGGACGGTTGGGTTGCAACCGAGAGACCAGACACTCCGGTGATGATTGCGTAGGGGTTTGAGTTAGCTACGGCCGGATCCGAGGAAGTTGCAACCCCCAAGAAGTAAGTACTCGACCCGACGGTCGGATTTACAACACTTGAGGCTATGACGGTTACAGCTACACCAGGCCCAATGGATACTGGAACTCCTAGGGTAACACCTGACCCGGAGACCACGACACTGGATGGATTGGTGCCATTGATGCTATAGCTCGTCGCGGCGCTCGGTAAGCTAGTGCCCGTAGGTCCATTTAGCGTAATCGTGCTTGACGTCGTCAGTGCCCCAAAAATCGACGAGGTGGTAAATGAAACCGTGTAAGTTACCCCGGTCGTACCGGCGGTGTTATTGGAAAGGGCCACCGAGACCGAGGTCACGTTGGTTGGCGGAGCAATTTCCCTGACTACCGAACTTACCGCGTCGCTAATGTAGACCTGTCCACCCGGGCTAACTGCAAGTCCAGACGGACTACTAAGTTCGGCTGAACTTGCAACTCCCCCGTTCCCGGTGTTCCCGCCAGTACCAGTACCAGAAAGACTATAGATATAACCGGTACCGCCCGACGACATCCCGTAGCTACAGGCACTTGGGCAGGGGGCACTGAGAACGACCCTGACCCGGTGATTGCCTGTGTCGGCAATTAGGAGATCCCCAGAGGTGTCAAGTGCTATGGCACCAGGCGAGGACAACTCTGAACTTGTGGCCAAGACTCCATCACTCGTGTAGCCGGCCGTCCCGTTCCCGGCAACCGTGTAGAAGTCACCGGCCGTCATGGACTGGCCGAAGTAGGAACCTGAAACAGTCGGGACCATTCTGACCCGGTTGTTTGCGGTGTCGGCAATGTAGAGATTACCAAAAGCGTCAAAGGCAATTGAAAAGGGCTGATCGATCTCACCTAACGTTGCCGCACTAGCGTCCCCGCTATAACCCGCGGTGCCGGTACCCGCAACGCGATAGATATTCCCACCAACCATTGACTGGCCGAAAAACGTACCCCCGAAGGCAGGGACTATTCTGATACGGTTATTGGCCGTGTCGGCAATGTAGAGGTTACCGCTTGAATCTACAGCCACCCCTCGGGGCAGGTCCAGGTGTGCTCCAGTTGCCAGGACCCCGCTAGAGGTGTATCCCGCAACTCCGTTTCCCGCAACGGTATATATGTCGTCAGCAGTCATGACCTGGCCAAAATAAGTACCACCGGAGGCTGGCACCATACGGATACGGTTATTGCCCGTGTCGGCAATGTAGAGGTTTCCACTTTGATCTACGGCCACCCCTGCGGGCCCGTTGAGCCCCGAAGACGTAGCTGCAACTCCGTCACTGGTATATCCCGCGGTCCCGTCTCCGGCAATAGTGTAGATGTCACCGGCTGTCATGGACTGGCCGAAATAGGTTCCCGAGGTAGCCGGGACCATGCGGACTCGATTGTTTACGGTGTCGGCAATGTATAGGTTCCCTTGAGCGTCTTGGGTAATCTGCCCGGGAGAGTTGATCTCTGCGGCAAGTGCCCCGCTCCCGTCGCCCAAGAATCCTGCAGTTCCGGTGCCGACTTGAGCGTGAATGTACCACGAACCCGAATTTGAGACGGTCTCTGGGAAAATCCCACTTGTATTGCCCAAAAAGCTTGGGGGGCCCGACGTTCCAGAGTAGACCACCGAGATACTTTGAGTTCCCACAGTCCCATATCCAGAAACCGTGCAGATAGCATCATAAGGGACGGTGCCAGACAGAGGCTGGGCGCTACATCCTGAAATAGTTACTCCACCATCTTCAAAGCGCACAGTTCCGGAAATGGTTCCAGGAAATCGAGATGAAATCACTGCGGTATATGTCACCGATGCCCCGGTAGTGACTGGATTTGCACTACTCATTATCGCCACGGACGTCGCAAATGGTGTTGCCCCTACCTCACGAATTCGACTAGACCCGCTGTCGGCAATATAGAGGTTTCCACTGGAATCACTAGATATCCCATAGGGAAAGTCAATTGTGGCAAGGGTTGCCGTGGATCCGTCACCTGAAAATCCTCCGGTGCCACTTCCAGCAACTGTGTAGAGATCATTTTCTGACATCCCCACTCCGAAGTATGAACCCGCTAAATAGGCCAGAACTCTAACCAACTGATTATTGGTATCTGAAATAGCAATGTTCCCGGTTGGCGTAACCGCTACTCCTGACGGACCACTGACTTGCGAACTAGGTCCGGATAGACCATTGGCACTAGTGCCCGCTGTACCGTTCCCAACTATTGTGTAGATATCAGCCGCCGTCATCGATTGGGCGAAGAATATCCCAGAGATGTTTGGTACCATCCGGACCCGGTTGTTTGCGGTGTCTGCCACATACAGGTTCTTGTTTGAGTCAACTGCCACACCTTGGGGAAGGTCAATTTCAGAAGAGGTGGCGAGCACCCCGTCAGCGCTGTAGCCCCCGGTCCCGTCTCCGGCAATCGTGTAGATATAACCGGCTGTCATGGACTGGCCAAAATAAGGTCCAGCTGACGCTGGTACCATCCGGACTCGATTGTTTGAGGTATCGGCAATGTAGAGGTTTCCACTTTGATCTACCGCAACTCCGTGAGGCCCGTTGAGTTCAGAAGAGGTCCCCGCAACTCCGTCACTGGTATAGCCTCCAATTCCATCCCCGGCAATCGTGTAGATATAACCGGCTGTCATGGTCTGGCCGAAATAGGTTCCCGAGGTAGCCGGGACCATCCGGACTCGATTGTTTGCGGTATCGGCAATGAACATGTCCCCGCCAGCATCGGTTGCAATACCGTGAGGAGTATTTAGCTCGCTTTCAGTTGCACCTTGGCTGTCGCCACTATATCCGAGGTTCCCGTCTCCGGCGATTGTGTATATGTAATCTGCAGTCATCGACTGGCCGAAATAGGTTCCCGAGGTAGCCGGTACCATGCGAATGTGGTAATCGCCAGCGTCACCCAGATAGATATTCCCTGAAGCGTCACTAGAAATTCCCAACGGGTGATTGACCTCACCAGCCGTCGCCAGCGAGCCGTCACCCAGAAAACCGCCTGTCCCGTCTCCGGCGATTGTGTATATGTAATCTGCGGTCATGGACTGGCCGAAATAGGTTCCCGAGGTAGCCGGGACCATGCGGACTCGATTATTATTTGTGTCCGCAATAAAAAGACTTCCAGTTGAGCTTATACAAATTCCCTGCTGGTTATATAGCTCTGAAGCCGTAGCGGCAACTCCGTCACTCGTGTATCCCCCTGTTCCGTTGCCGGCGATTGTGTATATGTAATCTGCAGTCATGGATTGGCCGAAATAGGTTCCCGAGGTAGCCGGGACCATGCGGACTCGATTGTTTGCGGTGTCAGAGATATACAGGTTGCCTGAACCATCTATAGCTATGCCTTGGGCGGTCGAGATATCAGCCAGAGTTGCCGCCGAGCCGTCTCCTGAAAACGAGTTCGTACCACTCCCGGCTACGGTATAAATATCGCCACCAGTTACAGTTTGTCCAAACAGAGTTCCGTTTGCTGCTGCTATGACACGAATTCGATAGTTATTTGCGTCATCAAAGAAGAGATCACCGGCCGAATCTACTGCCATCTGCAAAGCGTTGCTAATGTTTGCGGACGTCGCGACTCCCCCATCTCCCGAAAATCCACTGCTCCCAGTCCCAGCAATCCGATAAATGTTTCCAGCAGACATCGACTGACCAAAATAGGTTCCCGAAATATGGGGGATCATCCGGATTACAAAAGATCCAACGTCTGAGACGTATATGTTGCCAGATGCGTCGACCGCAATCCCACTGGGCGAAGTAAACCCGGCCGCCGTACTAGCTCCACCGTCGCCCGTGTAGGCACTCAATCCATCTCCGGCCACGGTAACTTCATTCCCAGACGTCGGGATCTCACGAACCACATACTTGGATGGATCCGCCACAAACACCGCCCCGGGAAATGGGCTACCAGCTGGACCAACTGCTATTTGTGCCGAGTGTTGGGCAATAGAGGTTGGTGTTCCAGGTCCCCCAACGCCACCGGCAACTGTCTGGATAATACCTGGAGCCGGTGAGGAACCGCTTGCCAGGTGGTATAGCCCGAGTAGGTCCAAAGCGAGGTAGGAGATAACCATGGACACCATCCCCAAGAGACAGATCACAGGTTTTATCCGTCCGGCAAACTCCTGACCCTTGAGGCCTCTCAGGTTCCGAGTTAATCGGTGACTAAATCTCTCTTTTGGCACATTTCCCCGTCGTGGCTCTCGGCGCCTACCTAAAACACCCGGCAATAATAGCACATTTGCTACAAAAAGAAAGGGTCCTACTACCTAGAGTGGTGAATTAGGGTTCTAGTCTCGGTTTCTCTTTGGGAGGCGCTGGACTAGCTCAAACCAGAAGAACTCGTGGGGCCCCAAGGTCGCAAAGTATCGGGTACTACCAATCCGGGGGAAGGGTACTCTCCCGAGCATCTCTACCGGAAGCCTCCCGGCCCAGTTCCCCAGATCCAACTCGGCTGGTTGAGCCAGACGGCTAAGGTTGTTGACGCAGAGCACCGCCTTGGTGCCTTGGGTACGAAGAAACGCAAACACGGCCTCATTGGAGGCCTCGACTAGCTCAAATCCCCCAGTCCCAAACAGAGGGTATGCACGCCTTACCTGGAGGATCCTGCGAACCCAGTGCAAGAACGAGGAAGGATCCCTGAGCTGGGCTTCAACGTTGAGGCGTTGGAAACCATACACGGGGTCCATGAGGGGCTGAAGGTACAGCTGCTGGGGATCTGCCTTTGAAAATCCCCCGTTACGGTCAGGAGACCACTGCATTGGGGTCCTTACCGCGTCTCGGTCTCCGAGATATATGTTGTCTCCCAGCAAGATCTCGTCGCCGTAGTAAATGATCGGGGACCCCGGTAGGGAGAACAACAGGGCGTGTAACAGTTGGGATAGTAAACGGTCGTTGTCTGTAAGTGGAGCCAGGCGCCTACAGATCCCGGTATGTCGTTTCGACCTCGGATCGTTTGCAAAAGACGTCAACATAAAGTCTCGCTCTTCTTCAGAGACCTTTTCCAGGGTCAATTCATCGTGGTTACGCAGAAATGTACCCCACTGGCATCCCGGGGGAAGCTCGGGGGTTCTTCTCACCACGTCAACCAAGGGTTGGCGACTCTCACGACGCACTGACACAAACATCCTCGGCATGAGGGGAAAGTTGAAGCACATGTGACACTCGTCTCCCTCGCCAAAGTATGCCATGACGTCTTCGGGGACCTGGTTAGCCTCAGCGAGGAGCACCCGGTTTGGATACCCCTTGTCAACCTCGGCCCGTATTCGTTTCAGGTACTCGTGGGTTTGTGGAAGGTTCTCCCCGTCTGTACCGTCGGCCTGGAATAGGTACGGGACTGCATCCAGGCGGAAACCGTCGAGCCCAACATCTAGCCAGAACTTGACCACGTTAATCATCGCCTCTCCGACTTCAGGGTTTTCGTAGTTGAGGTCGGGTTGGTGCGAGTAGAACCTGTGCCAGTAATACTGCTTTCTGGTCTCGTCCCATGCCCAATTGGACTTCTCGACGTCGGTAAAGATTACTCTGGCCTCTGGCCATCGATCTGCGTCGTCGCTCCACACATACCAGTCAGCCTTTGCGTTGGTCTTAGACGATCTAGACTCTACAAACCATGGGTGTTGGTCACTGGTGTGGTTGACGACCATGTCTGCAATTACCCTGATTCCCCGCTTGTGGGCCTTTTCAACTAGGTCGAACACATCGGCAATATCACCAAATTCAGGCGACACGGTAAAGAAGTCACTAATGTCATAACCACCATCCCTTAGTGGGGACTGGTAAAAGGGAAGGAGCCACAGGCAGTCAATCCCGAGCCACGACAGGTAGTCGAGCTTTTCAACCAGACCCAAGATGTCACCGGTTCCGTCTCCGTTTGAGTCGTAAAATCCTCGAACAAATACCTCATAGAATACGGCCCGTTGATACCACAGGGGATCGGGTTTGAGCCTCCTGCGCTCTCGGTCGCCCGGAGGTGGCTTACTGGTCACGTAGAACTGCTCGCCTATTTACTGGCTCTAACGACCGACAAATTCGGCCTTGCCCGGGCCGTTGGCTAGAAATGACCCGATCCCGATCTTGGAGTCTTCACTCTCAAAGACCTTGGAAAAGAGCTGCTGCTCTAGGATGAGGCCCTCTTGAAGATTCCGATCACAGCCTCCATCTATTGCGGCCTTGGCTAGACCTTGGGCTACCTTGGGACCGGCGACCAACTTTCGTGCCCAGTCCATGGCGCTCTCAAAGAGTTCACCGTCGTCGACTACCCGGTTGACGAGTCCGATGGCTAGGGCCTCGTCGGCCAAGACATGCCTCCCAGACAACACGAGATCTTTTGCCCGGGCCGTGCCGACCAGGCGGGTAAGCCTCTGAGTACCTCCACCGCCTGGAATTACCCCCAAGAGGATCTCTGGTAGGCCCAACTTGGCACTCTTGGCCATGACTCTCAGGTCACAGGCCAGGGCGAGTTCCAGACCTCCTCCCAGGGCATACCCGGTAATTGCGGCTATTGAAATCGTCGACATATCTGCAAGCCGATCTAGAGCTAAGTGAAATGCCGAGGTAACCCGACTTGCCACGTCGTGTCCACTTGAGAGCTGCTCAATATCGGCCCCGGCGGCAAACAGGCGCTCGCCACCCCAGATAACCAGGCTGGCCGGGTCCTCGGCCTCTACCACCTCTAGGGCCTTATATAACTCGGCGAGCAACTCAATAGACAGAGCGTTCATCTTGGGCCGATCTAGGCGAATCACAAATACCCCGTCTTGACTCGACAGATCCAAAAATTCAAAGTTCATAGTTAGGTGCTTTCATTTCCTTGACTCATAAGTCAACCGGTCTAATAAGTAATTGGATAATTTCCTCTGCGGCACTATAGGGATCGAGACTTCCATCTACACACTTGGACTTGGCACTTTCAACCCCCGGGTCGCTCCAGCCAGCGCGTACTGTATCTTCTAAGGTCCGCTTGATAATTCGCACCAACTCCTTGTAATTTCTCTCCCTTCTGCGAGTATTTAGCAATTTGGTTGCTTGCAGGTGCTCACGATGTGACAAAATCGCCCCATAGAGGTCTTCAATTCCGGTCCCCTGTGTGGCAACCGTGTTTACAATCGGGACAGACCAAGGGTCTTGGTCTTCATTGACCCCCATGGTTTCTTGAGGGGCTCGAAATTCAAGAGGGGCACCAACTTCACCGTCAACAAGTCTGCTCGGCCTAACTCGCGGGGCCAGATCCAACATGGCCTGGAGATCCCTCTTGGTCTCTTTTGCGTTTGGACGGTCTGCCTTGTTGATTACGAAGATGTCAGCGATCTCCATCAGGCCAGCCTTGTTGGCCTGTACCGAGTCACCCCACCCGGGATTGACCACAACCAAGGTAGTGTCAGCCGCTCCGGCAATCTCCACCTCGACCTGTCCTACCCCTACAGTCTCGATAATCACAAGATCAAATCCGAGGGCGTCGACAAGACGAACCACTTCGGGGACACAATAGGTCAAGCCCCCTAAGTGTCCCCGGGTGGCCATAGACCTGATGTATACCCGGTCGTTGTTCACGTGGTCGTTCATCCGTACCCGGTCACCTAAGATTGCACCCCCGGAAAACGGAGAAGTTGGGTCAATGGCTAATACACACACGACCCCATCTTTCGAGGCCAATTCAAGCACTTTGTCGGTAATCGTCGACTTACCGGCCCCGGGGGATCCGGTTATCCCAACTACGTACGCGTGGCCCGCGTTCGAATAAACAGCCCGTCCAATATCTCGAGCTAGCGGTCCTCCTCGTTCGACTAGTGAGATAAGCCTGGCCAAGGCTACCTTTGCCTGGGTGTCCTTGGTGTTATTAGATGCCCGCTCAATGAGAGCGTCAATCTCACCAGGACTCATACGGGGATCATTTCTGGCATAGTCTCAAAACGGTTACCCATTGCGCTCTACGTCGCATCCTAGACCGGCCAACTTGCGATCAAAGTTCTCATAGCCGCGATCGATGTGCTCGACACCGACCACCGTGGTTTCACCCTCAGCGACCAGGCCGGCCACTACCAAGGCAGCCCCAGCCCGGATATCAGAAGCCCGCACGATGGTCCCAGATAGCTTCGGTACTCCTCGGATAACCGCGTGATGACCTTCAGTACGGATGTCGGCTCCCATCCGCTTTAGTTCATCAATGTAGCGAAACCTCCCGGAAAACAGATTCTCGGTGACAATTCCTACACCTTCGGCGACTGACAATATAGTTGTTATCAGGGGCTTGTAATCGGTGGCCACTCCCGGGTAAGGAAGGGTTGCCACGTCTGTAGATTGTATATGTCCTGGAGAACTTGCCCACAACCCGCTACTGGTCGGCGATATTCTAACTCCCATCTCACCTAACTTTTCAATAAACATGTCCAGGTGATCAAATCTCCCACCGACCAGGTCAATCTCACCACCACCCACTGCCAGGGCAGCCAAAAAGGTGGCTGTTTCTACTCGGTCGGCGATAACAGTGTGTTGTGTTGGGGACAGTTCTTCAACTCCTTCAATCTCGATACGAGATGTCCCGGCTCCATCAATCTTTGCCCCCATTGAGTCTAAAAAACTTGCCAGGTCAACCACCTCTGGCTCGCGGGCCGCGTTTTCAATTACGGTGGTCCCCTTCGCCAGGACGGCCGCCATAATGAGATTGTCGGTTGTCGTGTGGCTTGGAAACTCCAACACGATCCTGGCTCCTGAGAGTCGCCTTACCCCGTTTGGAAGCTTACAGTTCACGTAGCCGTGCGAGATGTCCGAGATTGCTCCCATGGCCTCAATCCCGTCTAGGTGCATACCTATTGGCCGTGACCCAAAATCGTCTCCACCTGGCATGGACACCTTAGCCCTACCAAGTCGTCCCATGAGCGGTCCCAAGACCACGATAGACGCCCTCATCTTCTCGACATGTTCATAGGGGGCTTCAAAGCCCATGTCTCCTGGGACGCTCACCTTGAGCTTGTTCGGCCCCGCCCAGGAGGTTTCTACCCCCATCCCGCCAATTAGTTCCATCATGATCTTCACGTCGACTATCTCGGGGACGTTATCTAACAGGTGATCACCCGGGGCAAGTAGACAGGCGGCCATGAGCTTTAGCACAGAGTTCTTGGCCCCTGAAATTGTCACGGATCCCCTGAGGGGTGGTCCTGGTCTAACTCGTATCGTTCTCATCAGTCTTCAGTCCCAAGCCTAGTGAATGGCGAGGACCGTCAGGAACACCCGATTGAAAAAACCGTGTTTCCGAAGGAATTTTGGTAGTAGCCTCTCATCTGTGGCGAGGTTGAGGGCAGAAAAGACGGTTTCCAGACAGGTGCTGGCTGGGCTCGTCGAACCTCGGACAAGTGGCGTTGTAGAGACTCGTGTCGATCGTGACGACATACCCGATCAAGGACCCCTTGGATCAGGCGGGTTCCAGGCCAACTTTACCCAACTAGTCGGACCTTACCGCAACTACTCGCGAAAACTTCTCGCCCATGACGTTGTTGGGGCAACTGACAAATTCGCGGTGGTCCAAGATATCGAGGTAGACCTCAAGATTCCCTTCTTTGGCTGGTTCCTAAAGGGTCCAATCTACCGGGAACTAAAGCAGATATCTCCCAAAAAGCGTGGGGTCTGGTGGCTACCTCCCGAGGTCCTTGACATCCGAGCCCTTTCCATGTTGAGTGTTCTGGCCGTGATCTCAATTGTGGTCGGGTACCAGAACTCACTAATGTCACAGACCTTGACCTATGCCATAAGAGGCTTTCACGCTTCCAGCTTTGCCCAAAGCGTCGTTATCTCTCTTAGCAGGATAGATGTAATTGTAACCCTTATAATGTTGGTGGTATCTGACAGGTTGGGTCGACGACGGGTTCTCCTGGCCTCGGTGGTATGGGGGGCAATTTTATCGGCGGCTAGCGCCCTGGCTCCAAATCTCGCCTGGTTGGCAGTTTTTCAGAGTGCGGCTAGGTCTTTTGTAGCCGCCGCGACGGCCTTGATCGTGATATATGCCGCCGAAGAGATGCCTGCTGGGTCTCGGGCCTATGCAATTGGTGTCCTGACCGGCTGTGGGGTTCTCGGTGCCGGAGCCAACGTTCTGTTGGTAGGCCTGGTAAATGCAATTGGCTGGAGGGCAATATTTGCGGCCAGCATCTTGGGGTGCTTGATGGTTCCGAGCTGTGCCAGACTCCTGCCCGAATCAAAGAGGTTCCGCCACAAGAATGCCATCGCCACCGATACGTCCCCGGCCCGGGTGACAAGCAAGCTAAAGCAGACAGGTCTTCAGGTGGTTCCACACCTAAAATCCCACAAGGGCAGATTGTTCCTCTTGATCTGTCTGGGTTTGTTGATCCAGGTCTTTGCCTTCCCGGGGACTCAGTTCTTGAATCAGTTCTTACGAACTAGTCGGGGCTTTAGCCCGGGACACCTCGTAATATTCAACGTGTTTACTACCATTCCTGGGGCCCTGGGCCTCTTTGGAGGAGGAAGCCTGGCAGATAAGTACGGGCGTAAGATTGTAGCCTCGGTCAGTCTGATCGTGGGATCACTAGCGATGATTGTGGGCTTTTTTGTCTCGGGGTGGGAGATGTGGTTTGCCCACATAATCGCTCAGATTCTGGCCGGGGCGTTGATTCCTGCCACGACCGTGCTGGGTCCGGAGTTGTTCCCCACAAATCTTCGCGGGGTGGCCTATGGCGTGTTTACGATCGCCCAGGGTATTGGAAGTGTCATTGGACTCTTGGTCGTGGGGTGGATGTCAAGTTCTGGCGAGTTCGGGAACTTTGGCATTCCTATGGCCATGCTCGGAGTTGGACCCCTAATTATGGCCGTGGTCTTGCTCAAGTACTTTCCCGAGACCGCTCATATGGAACTCGAAGAGATAAATCCCGACGATCCATACAACTAGCAATAGTTGGTCGAAATAACACCGAGTGTTGGGTCTGCGTTGATCAACCCGGGCCAAGAACTGACGAGATCATATATAGGGATTTCTACCGTCTCACATCAGGAGAATTCAAGTATATGTCACAAGTTCAATGGGACAAGTCAACAAGTCGGGGCAAGATCACGAGCTTGCTTTCGCCCGAAGAGACCGGGGCACGTATTGTTGAACTCCTCCAGTTTACCGGCTGGGAGATAGAAAAGCCCTCTAACTTGTCTGGAGGATGTCGAATCTCTGCGGTCAAGTGGGTCTCTCGGACCGCCCAACTAACCAGTCTTACCGAGTCTGGTCGCAAGACCCTTGGTGCCTGGAAACTCCTTGGGAAGTTCCCCGCCCCGATCGACAGCAACGGGATTGCTCTGACCAAGTACCGCTATAGGTTTAGTGCCTGGATCTTAGAGTCGGGAGGAAAAACGGTAGTTGACTACAGCGTAACCGAAGAGATCGACCCGCTATGCGGAACCATTGCAGACCGGATCAACTTTTCTATCCCGTCTCGGATCGGAGAAAATGATCTGGCGAAGTCGATCGAACATGCACTCAGGGTTGACTCAACCCAGGTCAAGACTGGCTCGGTTCGCATCGTGTCGGTAACCCAAAACGGTCCCCAACTCTCCTCACAGGTTACGGGTTCACTCCTAAAAGCAGCCTGAATAACACCTAGTATTCTAGCCCTGACAAGAATTCGGAGATCGTTTCAAGTTCGTCGGTGGTCACTGCTGGACTGGACCAACCGTGACCTTCATCGTTGTATACCTTGAGAATGACTTGCTGATTATTCCCAGACATCTTGTCGACTAGGGCCAAGGATTGAGCAACGGGAACAACCGAGTCACTCTCCCCGTGAAAAATCAGGACCGGCTTTGAAATAGCGTGCGCTTGAGCAATTGGAGATCTATCAATATAAAGCTGTTTAGAATCTGGCAGCGGACCTAGTAAAAATTCGTTATAGTATCTCTCAAAGCGATGTGTACTAGCAGACAGGTCTAAGAAGTTACTTACAGGATACAGTGCAATGCCGGCTCTGCAAAGGTCTGGATATTGAGCCAGGAGAAGCAGTACCGTGGTGCCCCCTGATGAGCCCCCAATGGGTATGACCATTGACTTGTCAGCCAGGCCTGTAGAGACTATCTCAATTATCCCGTTAGCCACGTCATGTACGTCACTTTCACCCCAGGACCCCTTGAGAGATCTGGCAAAGGCTCTACCCCACCCCGATGAACCTCGAAAGTCGGGTATGAAGATTGACCATCCCCGGTCTAAAAAGTAGGCCATTCTAAAGTTGAACTCCCCAAATAGTTGTCCCAGGGGACCACCATGGATCCACACCAGAACCGGTGGCAGATCTCCGTCCTTGCGGAAATTGCCACCTCTGGGAGCCTGGATAAATCGTCCATGGATCTCATGGCCCTCCGATCTCCAGCTTATTGGGTGGATCTCCTCAAAGAGAGACTCGTCAAACCCGGCCACGTTTGCGCGCACGAGCAATTTACCCGGACTCAAGTTGAACCCAGTAGTTCTCGTGGAGCCTACTGTGGATCCCTCCAAGTTTCTTTCCTCATAACTCACAAGTGAGTTGAGTGAGGTTATCCCACAAATCCTGCCGGGCAGATCCTGGATAGATGGCAAATAGCCCAACCCGGCCAAATACCCGGTCCCTAGTTGAATCTCTTGATTATTGGTTGTAGCGGGCTCTGTGACACTCTCGGGCATTAGCAAATTGACCTGGTTTAGGCTCCAACTACCTTGGGAGTTGGAAAGGTAAAAGATCCTGGCCGAGTCTTGCGACCAGACATAGGAGCGTTGCCCCACACCCCATCCGGGTTCTGCGTGTTCACCTGGTAGTTCTGATACGAGCCGTGGGGCATTCGTAAAGCCTTTCGTGATGTCTAGAGTCCAAAGCTGGGCCCAACCCTTTGCGTCACAGATGAACGACAAGAATCTCCCGTCGGGTGAGAATCTGACTTGGTCGTAGGAAATGTTGGAATTAGCTAAGATCAATTCTCTGTCAAAGTCCCGGTTTGCGTTGGCAACCACGACCCTGGAGGCATCCCAAGGCATGTTTGGGTTGTCCCACTCTATCCAGGCCAGATAGGTTCCGCAGGGACTCCACACCGGGTCACGAATAAAATCAGAAGGCTGGGTAGGACTTGGAGCAATTACCCGGAGTCCAAAATTGTGGCTTGCAACAACCAGAAATCCCTCATCTACAACTAAAGCAATTAGATCTGAATTGGGATGGTGACACGGTGATGACATCTCCGGTTGAAAGTTCTCATCTAGTACTATCTCGTGTTTGGATAGTTCTGACTCAGATAGGGATCTCAAGACTGTTTGGATGTCACCTTTCGAGATCTCAAGGAAACATGCCGGAGATTCAATAGTCGTCGTGTACAGATTTCCGTCACGACCCACGTAGACAAACCCGCGCGAGTCACCTCTCCAATCAAACACCCCTGCACCATGTGGGTGACACCTGGCTGGACCAGGATCGGTGGCAACTTGGATCTCTGGGCCACCTATAGAGTCGACCACGCAAAGACGTGAACCCTGGGAGCCCATTGACAGATACCCAAGGAGGGCTCCGTCAGGTGAAACCCTCAGGTGGGCCAAGGTCCGAAAGGCCTTCAAGAGCGCTCCGGACACCTTAGAGGATGTGTCTGACAACTAGTCTTAGATTACCGGGGTTTCAGTCCAGCGCCCGAAGACCTCGCTAAGTGCATCTATCATTTCCCCCACGGTAATATAGACCTTAGAGCAGTTCAAGATCTGGGGCATAAGATTGGTATTTCCATCTTTTGCAACCTCTTTTAGCGTGGCCAATTCTTTGGCCACAGTGTCTTGTGATCGGTTCGTTTTGACCTCTTTTACCCGGTCGAGCTGGCGCTTTTCAACCTCGGGTCCGATGCGCAAGATGTCGAGATCCTCAAGAGAGTTCCCTTCCGTAAACTCATTTACCCCGACGATTATGCGGCGATTTGCCGAGACCTTGCGCTCAAAGTCATAGGCAGAATCAGCAATCTCTCCTTGGAACCATCCGTTCTCGACTCCTCTCAAGCAACCCTCGAGGATTGAACCGTTACCCATCTCGTCAATCACGGAGAAGATCTGCTCGGCCTGTTCTTCAATGAGGTCGGTCATCTGCTCAACAAACCACGATCCCCCGAGGGGGTCAATTACGTTGGCTACCCCGGTCTCATGAGCAATGACCTGTTGAGTTCTAAGCGCAATCCTGGCTGCCTTGTCACTGGGCAGAGCTAGTACCTCGTCCATTGAGTTGGTGTGAAGACTCTGGGTGCCCCCAAGTACCCCTGCTAACGCCTCAACGGCGGTGCGAACAATGTTGACCTCTGGCTGTTGAGCGGTAAGTGAAACCCCGGCCGTCTGGGTGTGAAATCTAAGTTGCATCGACTTGTCCAGCTTGGCCTTATATCGGTCCCGTAGCCACCTAGCCCATATCCGACGGGCGGCACGGTACTTGGCAATCTCTTCAAAGAAGTCGACGTGGGCGTTGAAGAAAAACGAGAGGGAGGGCGCAAATTCATCGACCCCGAGCCCGGTGGCCATGGCGGCTTCTACGTAGGCAAACCCGTTTGCAATGGTAAAGGCCAGCTCCTGGGCCGCTGTAGATCCGGCCTCACGAATGTGGTATCCCGAGACCGACACGGGATGGTATTTAGGCATCTCGGCGGCCGTAAACCGGATCACATCGGTGACCAACCGCATTGACGGCCGGGGCGGAAAGATGTACTCCTTTTGGGCCTGATACTCCTTCAAGATGTCATTTTGAAGGGTGCCCCCAAGATCCTTGCGGCCTGATCCTCCTAGCTCACCAGTTGCCAGGTACATCGCGAGCAACATTGGAGCAGGTGAGTTGATCGTCATTGACGTGGTGATCTTTCCTAGGTCAATCCCGGCAAACAGGTCGACCATATCGGCCAGGCTGTCAACTGCTACCCCGCACTTGCCGACCTCTCCCTCGGACCTGGGATCATCTGAATCCCGTCCCATCAAGGTGGGCAGGTCAAATGCCACCGAGAGTCCGTCGCCGCCATTTGCGATCAAATCCAGAAATCTCTCGTTGGTGTCTTGAGCGGTACCAAACCCCGCAAACAGGCGCATGGTCCACAGCTTGGTCCTATACATCGAGGCGTGAGGGCCTCGGGTGTATGGATAACTCCCTGGAAGCCCGATCCTTTCAGGTGGCTCAACCGAGGTCTTATCTGGTCCGACCGGGCCATAAAGTGGGTCTAGTGGTACCCCAGACATTGTCTCAAAGTCACAGTCACGAAGGACTGACTTTGAATAGCTCTCAAACCACTTTTTCCCGGACTCAAACTCGAACTCCATATATCTAAAAGTCTACTAAAAGTCCTGGACCACGGCGCACTATGGCGCGTTGTTGGTAGTACTCGGGTTTTGGAAGAGCCAATGTGACGTCCTGTGATGGCTGAAGCC
>DAIDHF010000046.1 GCA_027452005.1 Acidimicrobiales bacterium | reverse complement strand
CAGACAACTACGTGATTGCAACCGGGGAGACTCACTCGGTCGGGGAGTTCTGTAAGCTCGCCTTCGCCCATGTGGGGCTGGACTTTGAGGCCCACGTAGAGGTTGACAAGCAGTTCTTCCGGCCCGCCGAAGTAGATCTATTGGTTGGGGACCCCTCTAGTGCCAAGAACGTCTTGGGCTGGAAGCCCGAGGTGGGCTTTGAGGAACTGGTCAAGATTATGGTCGACGCGGACATGAATCTGGTAAAAGGCCAGTTGTAGACTACCTAACCAACATGTCTAGTCCGTTGGTTCTCACAATCTCCGCTAACCCCTACGGGATGCTGGTTGCATTTGGCGCCGGGATCTTGTCGTTCATGTCCCCGTGTTGTCTTCCCCTGGTTCCAGGGTATCTCGGAATGATATCGGGACTCGAGACCTCTAGGTGGACCGCCACGGCACCTTCGTCCGTCCAGGCAACCAGGCGAGTAGTCTTTACGACCTTGCTGTTCGTGGCCGGCTTTAGCGTGGTATTTGTCATGCTCGGGGCTATTGCCTCGTCGTGGGGTCAACTACTCTTACACCACCGGCGGGTCCTAGATGTTTTTGCCGGGACGATAATTGTTATTGTCGGGGTCCTCTTGGCAACCGGGGTCACTCCGTCGGTATTGTCGGTCGAGAGGCGCCTGCACGTGTCGCCGAGCAAGCTCAGGGCTTTTGCCCCCCCGGTCATGGGCATGGCCTTTGCATTTGGGTGGACCCCGTGTATTGGGCCTGTCTTGGGAGCCGTCCTGTCAATCGCGGCCGCCAAGACGACCGTGATTGGGGGAATGGCCCTCCTCGGGGTGTACTCGGTTGGACTAGGGGTCCCCTTTATACTCGCCGGAACCGTCTGGGGGAGAACCAGCGGGCTATTTGCGTGGTTCAAAGACAACTACCGAATTTTGACTATCGTATCAGGATCTATCCTGTCGGCCTGGGGAGTACTTTTGGTTCTTGGTGACACTTCGGTTGTGGCCAGCTGGATGAGCCATGTCATGGTGGATCTCCACCTGGGCCGTCTCACGGTTAGCTGAACCGGTGGCAAATCGAGAAGACCTCGCATGTGAGCTTGACCAGGTCGTGTGCCTGTTGGGTAACTACCCGGCTTTGGCCGGGGTAGATCTTAGTGTCGCCGTTGGGGAAACTGTGCTGATAAAAGGACCCAACGGGGCTGGGAAGACAACTCTACTGAGGTGCCTGGCAGGACTTACTCCAATACATAAGGGTACCGCACGGATACTGGGTCATGACCTGGAATCTGGTAGAGGCGCAATATGTCGTGACGTGGCAATCCTTAGCCAGTCCAACCACCTCTATAGCGACCTGTCGGCCGACGACAACTTGGCCCTGTATATTCGGGCATCTCGGGTTGCTACCAACAAAACCGACTCGGTCTGTGAGCAGATGGGCATCTCTAGTAGGGTTCGTTCAACCAAGGTTCGTCATCTGTCAACAGGTCAAAAAAGGCGGGTGGCCATAGCCTGCCTCCTAGCTCGACAGGCCAGACTTTGGCTTTTAGACGAGCCCCACTCGGGACTTGACTGGACTGGGGCTGGACTGTTGAACGAGCAACTTGTCGACCAGAGTAAGGCCGGGACGACCATAGTCATAGTCAGTCACGATCTCGAACGAGTTGGCAAGATCGCCGGTCGGACCCTGACTATGGTCGGGGGTACCCTAGGGGAGGACTCGCGTGTTCCGTGACGCACTAGTTATAGCTACCAAGGATCTCAAGATCGAGATCAGATCTAAGGTGGTCACCTACCAGATCATCCCCCTGGGTCTGGCAGTGGTCTTGTTCTTCGGGATCTCTCTAAATGGCTCGCCAGATCTCTTAGAGAAAACAGGGGGAGGACTTTACTGGATTGCCCTGTTGTTCACGTCCTTGCTCGCCGTGTCCAGGTCGGCAGCTATTGAATCAGAGGATCGAGCCGGAGAGGGTCTCACGTTGGCCGGTGTTGACCCGGCCGGGATGTTCTTGGGCAAGACCTTGGCCGTGTTTGCCGAGTTAACATTTGTCGGCATCCTAGTTGGAGGGGCCCTCTTATTGGCCTTTCACTTGCGTCTAGTCGGTATGCCAGTACTTATCGTCTCGGGACTGTTAGGGATTGTGGGACTTGCCAGTGCGGGTACAATATACGGTGGGCTGGCTGGGTCTACCAATATAAAGGACACGATCTTGCCGTTGTTATACTTTCCGGTAGTAAGCCCGGTAGTACTTGCCGCTACAAGGGCCTGGGAACTCTCTCTAGGTGGACATGCCGGTCAAAGCGGGGTCTGGGTCCGAATTCTCTTTGTGTTTGCCTTGATCTATTGTGTTGTGGGAATAATTTTCTACGAGCGAATTCTTGAGATCTAGACATGACTAACCAACCCAACAGCCTCTTGCTTACCAAGACAAATATTTCCAGTCCATATAAAGTAGTGGGACTTATCGGGGTCTGTGGGCTGGCTGGTACAGTGTGGCTGGGGCTCTTTGTCACCCCCCCGGATCAGTTTATGGGGAACCTGGTTCGCCTGGTATACCTGCACCCCCCGGTGGCATGGGTGGCTTTTCTGGCCTTTGGGATTACGGCTCTGGCAAGTTCCCTGTACCTGTGGAAGCGGACCCGGTCACTCGTGTGGGATCGTCTTGCTGGAGCTTCAGGGGAAGTTGGGGTGGTCTTCACCGGGTTGACCTTGGCCTCTGGGATGATCTGGGGACGGCCAACCTGGGGGGTGTGGTGGACCTGGGACCCCTTGCTGACTTCTACGGCACTCTTGTTTCTCCTATACGTTGGCTACCTGGTACTTAGAACGACTTCCTTAGACCCAAATGTTCGGGCTAAGAGATCGGCTGTTGCCGCCATTATCGCCGTGATTGATGTCCCAATCGTTCACTTCTCGGTGCTTTGGTGGCGTAGTCTTCACCAACCCCCGACTGTGCTCGACCCAACACTGACTCCGCATATTCATGGGGAAATGGCCTGGACATTACTTTTGGGTTTTGTGTCGATGACCCTCATTTATGTCTGGATGACGGCGGTAAAGTACAGGTCACTCGTAATGGGTGACCGCATAGAATCCGTGTGGCTGGACGCGGCCCTATCTGAGAGACGGGCTGAGTCACTTGTTGGGAACCCCTAGGAGGGGAAATTTTGTGAGATATATCGATGCAGGATACACGGTAATTCTGGTCTCGCTAGCCATATATGGAACTGGGATCTGGGTCCAGCGCAGAAGGCTGGCCAAAAAACTAGCGACTCTAAATACACCTGGTGCGAGTGCCGACCTTACTCAGGTAGACAGCTAACCAGGTATATTTCAACCTAATTATGAGACCAAATAGAAAGTTACGAGCTGCTATTGGAATAGTATTAGTTGTGGGCGCAGTTGGGTACGTGCTAGCGAGAGGCCTCGGGTCGTCTATTGAGTATTTTCAGACCGCCAACCAGGCTGTAGCTAATAGGGCAAAGCTGGGAAGTGAGACCTTCAATATTGAAGGTTCCGTGGTACCGGGCTCGATCCACAAAGACAGGTCTAAATTGATTTTCTCAATTTCCAGTGCCCGGGTTCAGGTGCCGGTTGTAAGTTACGGGTCGCCGCCGCAGCTATTTCAAGCAAAGATCCCAGTGGTGTTGTCTGGACACTTTGACGGGTCCACCTTTGTGAGTGATCAGATCATGGTCAAGCACTCGGCCAGCTATGTTGCTGCCCACCCCGACCGGGTGAAGTCTCCGTATAGATAGAAATGCAGGCCACAAAAGAACAACATGTCATGGACGAACTGGTCGCCGTGCAGGACTCTAGATCAAGGCACTTACCGTGCACGACCTGAACGCCCAGATTGGATACAGCGGCCTAGTCGTGGCCTTTTTGTTCTCCCTAGCCGGGGTTGGGGTTCTAGGACGCCAGATATGGACTAGCTCACATGTCGCTGTGAGAGATAACCCTGATGTCACCGTGAATAGTGAGTCGGGGAAGTATCAGCCACTTGTGTACGCCCTTGGGGTTCTGGTCGGGGCTGCCGTTGCCACCGGGGCCTTAGAACACGGACTTATTACTCACGACTTTTCCCTACTATATGTTCAACAGAACAACTCACTTGAGACCCCGTTGTTGTACACGATTACCGGGATGTGGTCGTCGCTGGCCGGTTCAATTTTACTGTGGGGACTCATCTTGGCGATCTATCTGGTCTTGGCAAGCTGGGTTGTATCGCGTCATAGTAGTGTCGTCGTTACCAGCTGGGTAATCCTTACCGGACTGGTTATATCGGGATTTTTCTTTGCCCTCATGCTCGGGCCTTCCAACCCTTTTGTGACCCTGGCGCACCCACCCCACAACGGGCTGGGTCCCAATCCCCTTCTCCAGGACTACCCCTTGGTGGCCTTCCACCCACCCTTGTTATATGGGGGTCTGGTGGGTTTTACGGTCCCGTTTGGATTTGCCATAGCCGGTCTCATGACCGGCGATCTGGGTACCTCATGGTCGACAAACGTACGGCGTTGGACGCTAGTTGCCTGGGGGGCCCTAGGTCTGGGTATCTTGCTGGGAGCCTGGTGGTCTTACCAGGTGCTGGGTTGGGGAGGATTTTGGGGGTGGGACCCGGTGGAGAATTCGGCTCTGGTGCCCTGGCTTGTTGCCAGTGCGTTCCTACACTCCGTTATTGCCCACAACAGGCGGGGAATTTTCAAGGTCTGGAACGTGTCTTTGATCTGTTCTACCTTTGCCCTGACTATATTGTGCACGTTTCTGACCAGATCAGGTGTACTAGAGTCCGTGCACGCCTTTTCTAACTCAGACGTCGGGCCATATCTGATTGGACTGTTCGGGGTCGTGGTAATCCTAAGCGTGGTCTTGATTATGTACCGGGCGGATTCACTTAGATCTCAGTCACGTCTGGACGCACCCTTGTCGAGAGAAGGGTTGTTTCTGGCCAACAACTTTGCCTTTGGGGCTCTGGCTATGGTTATCTTGCTCGGAACCGTGTTTCCCCTCGCTTATGAGGCTATAGAGGGATCCCAAGTAACTGTAGGAAGTCCGTACTTTAACGAGATGACCATGCCGATAATTGTTACCTTGTTGGTCTTGATGGCCATAGCCCCACTTCTGCCCTGGAGAACGACCTCGCTTGATCTTGCAATCCATCGAGTGACAGTTCCTCTCGGGTTTGCCACCTTCGTCCTTGTCGTCTTGGTTGTGGTTGGCGTGCGTGGACTGGGGCCACTAATCGTGTACTTTCTCGCAGTCCTCGGTGCCTCAAGTGCTATCCGACAGCTCTACTTGGAAATTTGCCGGAAGGGATTTCGTGGGATCTTCGGTCGAAGTGGGGGTGGAATGGTGGTTCATCTGGGAATCCTGGTCGTGGCGTGTGCGATGGCGTCAGCCCTGTCTTTTGGACATAGGGCCCAGTTCAACCTTCGACCCGGTCAAAGCGTGACCTACTACGGTCACCACATAACCTATCGAGGAGTACGTCTGGTCCACTACCCGAATCGGTCGGCCATTGAGGCCGTGGTTGGGGTCGACCACACTAGAACACTCACTCCGGCCCTTTCTCAGTATCAGGGAGGGGGGCCCAGCGTGGGTACCCCGGCCGTGGACTCGTCGATCTCCAACGACCTGTACTTGACTATTGACATGACCCCGTCATCGACAAATGGGGTGGCCGAGATCGGGCTTGTCGTCCAGACCATGGTCCAGTGGATCTGGCTAGGTGGGGTCCTTGTTGGAATCGGTGCCCTGCTCTGTCTCTTAGACGTTCCCGGGTCCACGAGAAAAACGACCAGAAGTCTTGACCAAGAAAAGCTCTTGAAAGTCCCGGAAGGAAGGCTCAGCTAACATGACGATAAGAAAGAAGGTCCTCATAATTGGAGGGGTAGTGATCGCCTGCGTGGTCGCTGCCGTGGCAATCGGGGTCTCTTTGCCTGCCGCCACCGACTATCAGGCCTACTCGCCGCTACTGGGAAAGCCGGCCCCACAGATTACCGGGACCTCCCTGTTGACGGGGGCTTCCGAGTCTCTGGCAAACCTACGCGGTCGCTACGTGGTGGTCAACTTCTTTGCCTCGTGGTGTACGCCGTGTGAGAGCGAGGCCTCTGACCTAGAGGAGTTCTACTACCAAGAGTCCCAGGCACACCTGGCAACTATTATTGGCGTGGTCTTCGAGGACGTAACCTCCACGGCTCGCAAGTTCTTGATACAAACCGGGACTACGTATCCGGCCATTGCAGATCCCGGGGAGAAGATTGCGATTGAATACGGCGTAACCGGGCCTCCGTCGACCTATATTATAGACCCCCAGGGGATTGTAGTGGCTCACGTGAACGGCCCGGTAACCTCTAGTGGATTAGAAGCGGTAATCAACCAGCTTAGACATAAACGGCAAACCACCTAGGATCATATCTACTATGAAGGTAACATCCAGAGTTTTCTTGGTTGCATTTTTTGGCCTCGTGGCCGTGATTTGTCTCATGGTTGGGACCCTGGCAACCGGATCAACCAGGTCTCGCCAGGTTCAGAGCGACCTCGTCGAGCAGGTGGCTGCGACAATTCGCTGTCCCGTGTGCGACGGGTTGTCGGTGGCCGACTCGTCAGCCCCGATAGCCAAAGATATTAGGGGAAAGATCCTCCAAGACGTCCACAGGCACATGACTGAGAGTCAGATCGAGAACTCTTTTGTGGCCCAATATGGCAGGTCAATCCTTCTGCGTCCCCAAAGATCGGGGCTTTCCGCTCTGGTCTGGTTGCTGCCACTTGTAGCTATTTCTATAGGAATCTTGATATTAGCCGCGTTCTACTACGACCGGGCCAAGAACCCGCCGTGGAAGCTACCAAGAGGTGACCTGAAATGAGCAGCGATCCCTCCTTGCAAGATACAAAAGGACTTCCAGAAATCGGTCACGAATCCCTAGTGGTCGCCCGAGAAGTTGAAGACGCCCCCGAAGAGACTGAATCAAGGCGGCATGCCCGAGAGAGCGTGAAACAAACCCCTCAGGCTCGCGAGGAGATAGTCCTGTCCCTTGAAGATCTAGAACATGAACTTGAGGAAGGGGAGATCTCTCAAGACGACCACGATGCCCTAGTGCAATACTACCAAGACCTACTAGACAACACACCTATTGTCGAGGCGACCAGGGACACTCAAAGTGCCAAGGTGGCCAAAGACGCTCAAAGTTCCAATACCGAGCGAACCCACAAGAGAGTGCTTCTAAAGAGAATCGGAGTGATTTTTATTCTGATTGGGATCGCTAGTGTCTCGTTCTTATTGGTCGATCACCACATCTCAAGTCGGCTCCCCGGCCAATCGGCAAGTGGATCAATTGACCTGTCTTCAAAGCAAAAGCTCACCCAGGCCCTGTCCCAGGCTAAAGACCTGGAGGTGTCCGGGAACTTTAGCCAAGCCCTCGGGGTTTACAACCAGGTCTTGTCCAAATATCCGGACCAGCCCGAAGCTTTAGCCTACAGCGGGTGGATAATTGCCCTTGCTGAAAGCCACGAAAAATCGGCCAGCAAGGCGGGCCAGTTGCTGACCCAGGCCCGAGACCGTGAAACGGCTGCGGTTGACTTTAGCCCGAACTACCCAGATGCCAGGTACTTCCTAGGGGCCATCCTCTTTGAGGACTATAACCAGGTATCTACCGCGATTATCCAGTTCAACAAGTTCTTAGATCTGGGGCCCTCAGAGTCGTTTCTGACCTCGGTGGCCCCTATTATAGACGCCGCCTACAAGAAGGCTGGCCTTGCCCGACCTAGCCAAATGGCCGGTATCCACCACTAGAGGCCCGCGAGGCCTTATGGTGTTTGTCAGGTGGAGTAGTACAAGAAGATAGGAATACTAGACCCTTGAATTACGGATTACAATATGATCTCTGCCCAGCTAATAGCTGAACGACTCCGCCATCCCCACCGTCGTCCAGAGCAACGAAGATCTCACCACGATTCATCTGGGCGACTCCCGATCAAGAAGCCTGGCAAGGGATCGGTAGATAGGCTACACCAAGAGGCCCGGGCCGAGTTACTCCAAGACGACATAGAGTCGGTAAAGGTTATCCCGCCTCGGCCAATTCAGTTTTGGCCGACCCAACCTCCCCAAAGCTATCTGGGTCAGCTCGAAGATTCTTTTCAACAAGACCTGTTTCGGGCAAGGAGTTGTGTGACCCTGGAGGACTGTCGGTTTCACCAGTCAGTAGTCATCTCCAGCCGAGATGTTATTGACGGGATCTGGGATCTTCGTGGTCGTGAAGAACCATTTTTGGGAGTAACCAATTTCTCCTCCGCGAGAGTCTTGGAGTTTGGGCCAAAATCCGGATATCTCACTAGTTATATGGAGACCCAAGGTGCCCAGGTCGTCGGATTTGATATCGGGTGGGATGTGGAGCCTGAGGTTATGTCGGTAAGTCTCCAAGATCGTCAGCCCTACTGTAACGAGATACTCAGGGCAACCGGGGCCGTTCAAAACTCGTGGTGGTATCACAAACGGGTCAACAATCTCAGTGCAAAGATGGCTTATGGCAATCCGTGCCTACTCCCGGTAGATCTCGGAATGTTCGACGTGGCGATTCTGGGAGACTACCTCCCCTACCAACGAGACCCCTGGGAGATTCTTAGCCAAGTCGCCCAGATAACGAGAAAGCGAGTTGTCGTAACTGACATCTTGTCTTCAGATGGAGCCAGTGTTACCCGAGACAATCTGGAACACGTCTCAATATGGGCCCCTTCTGGGCGAGACGTGTCGACTCACTGGTGGGCCATGACCCCTGGGGCTGTTCTAGATGCCTTGAGGCAACTCGGATTCACCAGAACCCGGGTCACGATTCACTCACAACGCCAACGGGTATCGTCAAACCTGGGCCACGACTCTATCGTCCGTTACACCGAGGTACCCATGTTCAGCGTAGTGGCCGACCGAGAGTGGAGCCTTTAGCCTGGTTTCCCGAGATATACGCCAGGGATGTGGGCTTAGAAGTATTGACAGATCCTAGCGAATCTGAAATCCACTTGATTTTTTGATGTTGCCGAAATCCGGATCGACGGACTCTTGGGATGTCTCAACGTCCAGGTAATTGGTGTGGACCTTACTAGTTTCCCAACAAGTGCCTTCTTAGGGTGTGAGTGGGAGAAAGTCCCTGGTCAGCGCCCACAGACTCTCAAGGATTCTCCAGGCCAGCAAGGTAGAAGTTGTAGATGCCAAACAGATAGTTGAGAGCGATACCCACGATGAATTCATAGCTCACTCAGCACCATAGAGCGGACTCTAGTGATCCTAGTTCCAAAATCCTAGACAGACCTCGGTAAGTCGTATTCGGAGATGTCACAGTTAGGTCTTTCAAATTGGCACTTGACAAGAGTTTGTTGGGGGGGGGTTACCTTTGCTAAAGAAAGAATTTTGAGTGAATAGGGGGGTTTATACTTGAGAATAACAAAAGCATGGGTCACAATGAACCGCAAGAAGCGTCGCGAAATGGAGCGATCATTAAAGCGAAAGTCCTCATGTTTCCCATTTGCAAAAACGATAGGTATGTCGTGTATGGTCGCTGGTCTAATTTTGGCGCAAGGAGAAGCGCCCGCGTTTGCGGTACTTCCTTGTAGTTACCCACCCCCGATGACAATACCTGCCAACAATGCTCAATGCGATACGGCCAATCCCGAAGGCCACTGTTTCGATGGAGGATATATTACGTATGGTCAAGGCAAGGTTTCTGGGACAGAGGCATCGATTTCGAGAGATAATCCGGGTGTATTTGGTTCAACATCGGCATGGGTTATGTTAGATCTGAACAATGCCTATGACCTTGCACAGGTTGGCTGGATAAAAGTCTCGGGTAGTTTTCTTACCGGGATACCTGGTGAGACTGGGATACCTTTGACTTCTGCCCCTGGATACTTTTATCAAATCGAATATGAGCCAGGCTCATCGGGCTGTCTTCCAAGCACGGCTTTACAGCAAACTGGTGAATGTATCGGTCAAGTGTTTCTAAATGCGCTTCCAACGACTAACTTAACTGATTCAGACTCGTACGCCGTTTGGAGCGATGGTGGTCAGTTAGAGTTTCAGATCAACAATGGAACGACGCTGTCTACTCAATTTGGTACTATTTCAGTTTCAAAAAATTGCTCTAATGATAATGTGCCGTGGGTAGCGTGCTCATATGCTGATACGAGTCAGTGGAGTTCTGAGATGAGCGAGTATGGAGACGAAGTTCCTGGCAGTGTATCGAATCCCGCTACCTTTAGTGGAATTGCTCACTTGTGTCCATCTGGTTGTAGTGCCCCCTGGGTTCCTGATACGCAATTGTCCACTAGTAATTTTGGAACTGATGATTGCCATGGGAACTATAATCAGGTTGGCACCGCTAATTCATTTACAATCTCCGATTCTCGACGAACCAGTAGCAAGTAAGTAAGTAAGGACCACTATGTCAGACGAAATATATCCCGATCAAAAAGCTGAACCGTGTCTTGATGGATCCATTGACTTTGAGATAATACGGCCAGTGAGGAGAAATCTAAAATTCGCGGTTGCGTGTGGAGTAACTGTTGCAGTATTTGCTTCGATGGCTATTGTAGCTGAGGTTTCAAACAGCACTCCAAAGTCCCACGCTAATAGTGCTTCAGCTTCACAACCAACGGCTGAATCGGATGTGCCAGCAGTAATACCCGCTCAGGGAGTTGCAGTTGGAAGTTGGGTTTTGACCCCATCGAATGTTCTTTCAAATAGTTCCAGTAGCATCGTCTCAAAGAGTAAGAGCAACGTTAGTACGGCAAACCTTATTACGGGAGTCGAAGCAGTTATTAAGGCCACTGGGTGGTCGGCTTCGATAGTTGCGGCTTTGATGGGAAAAATTCAAATCACTCCAGTTGATTTTTCGATTCCCGGAATCACTCATTACTCCGGAGGAAATGTCACAAATAATCCTTCAGTGTGGATAGTAACTTTACCGATAACGCCCATGCAGAATCCGTTGACCGCAGTTGGTGATCATCCAGGAATGCCGGCGGGGTTTAAGGTTCCCATGGTTTCTCATGTCAACTATGCTGTTGATGCTGCCACTGGTGCCGTCTTATCTCAGCTGTGGACACCTTAAGCGAGAGTATCTATAATCTGTCCAATCGTACTTAATGACGAGTGGTGTCAACAGGCTTCAAATCTTCCATACCTTGAAGGTGCAACTATCAGCATCAATTGGAGGATAAATGGAACCGAGGAAAGCAACTCTGAATCAATCACACTCAATTTCCTCAATGGACAGCTTTCACCAAATCGTCCTTCATCGGAGTGTGACTTATATATTAGCGGGTCGCTGTCACTACTTGAGTCTACGCTTGGGTTAAGGCCAGCTAGAATAGATGAAGTCCGGTCTGCCCGCGTGGCAACTGGAACATCTGGTCGTAGACGATGGTGGTCGCTCCCTCCCTTTTATGAAAGTGAGGTACCTGATTTTGGCCTACTCCCAAAGGTTCCTGGAGCAGATGCGCTTGTACAATGCGTTTTCCTATCTAGCCCTTGGGGAGACGTTAGTTATATCACTGAATTTCGAGATGGCTCTATTGTAGGCCAAGGTGACGGATGGGTAGATAGGGCTGATGTCTATATTAAGATTCGTATGTGCGACTTTATTGGCTTGCGCTTTGGAACTGTCAACTTCATAGATGCATTGGAATACGGGGAGGGAGGTGGTACAGTTGCGAAGATTTCTCTTGTGGCAGGACTTGTGGAGAGCCTTCCCTACAAGCGTGCCTGGAGCGAGTGCTTCGATGGAGGCCTTCTTATCGCCAAGTGGAGCAAGATTACCTCGTCTTTGCAGTACCAACAACTTGGCAGCAGCTTTAGCAAAGTCGTAACTCTGGATTAAAGTTTGTACCTAAACATTCCTGTCACATTAGGACTTATTAGCCAAATCGTTGAAAGTAAAGCCATTGCCGTCGGATGTCAAGGATTCGTATCCTTTGATGGCGATGAAGCCGAATTCGCAATTGGTATCGGCTCTCCCGGAAGGGAGATGACGAGTCAGACGGTGTGGCGTATGTACTGCTCGGGAAAGCCTATGCTTGCTATTGTAATAGCATGTCTAGTCGAGCGAAAGAAACTCTCGCTAGACGATGCGGTATCGAAATATGTTTATGAGTTTTCTGGAAGCGGTAAAGAGGGCATAACCTTGCGTCACGTTCTCAACCACACTGCTGGCCTAGATATACTAAAAGGGCTAGAGGCAGGGATGTACTCCAGACACAAAAGACATCATTTGGTAAGTACTACGGTTCTTGGAGATGATTTTATTCCGGGCATGGCTAGTAGCTTTAGCGAATATGCAGGATGGCATTTGCTCGGATGTGTCGTCGAAACGGTTACTGGTAAGAGTTACGGTAAAGTCGCTTTCGAAATCTTGATTGATCCACTGTTGATGACCAGTACGATATATGGTAACGGTACAAAAGAGAGATATAATGAAATAAATGATCGAATTGGCGTTTTCTACGATCTTACTAGCCAGATACCGACACCCATGTTGTATGATCGCAGCGAATCGCTTTTCTTGGACTGGAATCCAGGCTATGGCAGTTACAGCACTGCCCGCGATATGGGGAAGTTTTACATTGCTCTACTAGCAGGTCTTAACGGGTGCAAACAAAGCATTATCTCATCTGAAACGGCCCACACCTTCACTCAGATCGGTCGAGGGATTCTCTACGATCCCATCCTGGAGCGCGGGTGCGACTTTGGGCTCGGATTCATGCTTGATCTTTCATCGTTTGGTCTTGGTTCTTATATCGGGAAGAGGTCCTTTGGACACTTGGGGGTCCTGGGATCAACTTGGTCGTTTTGCGATCCAGATAATAGATTGGTAGTCTCACTAGTATTCAATGGCTGGGGCGAAGCCGGACTTTCACGTACGGCCCGAATCAGTGTTATGGATTCTCTTTACCGAGAGCTGGGGATTACTGGCTGTTTATAAACTTTCATTTCCACGAGACTAACGCCAGGGATGTGGGCTTTGAAATATTGACAGATCCTAGCGAATCTGAAATCCACTTGATTTTTTGATGTTGCCAAAATCCGGATCGACGGACTCTTGGGATGTCTCAACGTCCAGGTAATTGGTGTGGATCTCGGCAACTCTTGCTCTGGGTGGTCCCGTGTGACACCAGGCTAAGATCTGTTCAATAGCGCTGGGGTCTCCCTGGAAGAGCGCCTCGACCGACCCGTCTGGGTTATTTCTAACCCACCCTATTACGTGGTGACGGTCGGCCTCTTGCTTGCAAGAATCGCGGAAGAATACCCCCTGGACTCGCCCGGTAATATGTACGTGAACCCGTTTTGGGCCTAGTAGGTCACCCGGCACTTTGGCTAAGGCATCCTCCAGGGACATTCAGTTGGCCTACCTGGTTTGCCTGGGGCGGTTGGACGTTGACGGCGAGACCAAACGACGAGAGGCCCAGAACGACGCCAACTTGGGTGCCCCCCGAGATGAACGCGGTCGACAGGTACTGGGTTGCTCCATCTGAGTTTATTCCCACCGTGGCCTTGAGCCGACCTGTCGAGCCAGACTTGAGTAGCTCCAAGATTTGACGTTGAACACCCGTGGAATTTGTAATGGCCTCTGGAATGTCAATTGACACGTTGTAGTAGGCAAGATTCTTGGGTTGACCCACTGGAACAGAGATCTCTCTGGCCGAGAGATCTGGTGTGCTGAATATCTCAAGGAAGTCAATCGGATTGACCGAAGTTAAGGCCGATGAAACTCCCACAGAGGAACCGGGAATCAATAGGCAAAATAGTTGTGAGATGGCACTGTGAGTTAGTTGGGCCCAGGGCTTGTTCTGGTCGAAGCTGGTTATGATTCCACTTGCTTCAAGGTAAATTGTGTTGTTGTAGTACATCAACGTGGTCGGATTTTTGAGAGCCCTGGCTATCTGGGTATTGCCAAGGTTCAAATCCAACTGGCCGGTACCCTGCTGCATTTCAAAGGGTCCCGTGGCTTGGATCGACGTTCCGCTTCCCAGGGACACTTGAGCGTCAATTTGAGCGGACTTTGCTGAAATCGTCTTGGAGTAGGTGGCACGTATCTGGGCCAGTTGTGCACTAGTGGCCTGTACCCCGATAGTGGACGTGTGGCTAGAACTACCAGACGGGGCGTTAGAACTAGAACAAGCGCCCAGAATCAGGCCACTTACTACGGCTATTGTGGCCAGTTGAAAGGGTCTGCGCCTGGTTATTTGGGTTTGCTGGATTTTCATGACCACAGAGTTTACCAGTCAGCTTCCAGTGCAATTTAGCACTTAATCCTTAGTGGACTATTGCAATGGCCGATCCCGAGAGTGCAATAGATCCGACCGAGCCCACAAATCCGGCGTCACCGAAGGCAAACACCCCTCCGTCGGCGGCCACCATCCAGTATCCCTTCCCATCGGCCGTGGCCAAGATTCCCACGATAGGTTTGACCGGGGTGAAGGCATTGGAGCCCCCGGCGGGAAGTCCCGGGTTGATCTGACCCGAGGAGCCAAAAAAGGTGGCGTCTCCGAATGGGAACACGTCACCAGTTGTGGTCGCCAGCCAATATCCCCCGTTATCGGGGGTATCTGCAATGGCCGCCACGTTCTGAGTTCCTGACGGGGCAGTCCCATATATCGGGTCACCACCACAGCCATATACTTGCCCGCCGGAGGTAACAATTCGATAACCGGTCGGATTCGAACTAGAAGACGACGCGGTATAGGTGAATTGGTCTGCACACGACAGGGCACTAGTGGATCCCGAGTTCGTAGCGGTAATGTCTATGGTGCCACTTGTGCCCGGCGGGGAGACGGCTTGAACCTCAGAGTTAGAGACGGTCGTGAACGAACTGGCGGCAAGGGTTCCAAACATAACCCCGGTTACCGAAGATAGGTTAGAGCCCGAAATTGTTACCGTCGTTCCACCAGCACTTGGTCCACTGGTCGGGCTAATCGAGGATATCGACGGCCCTTGGGGCGTTGGAGGTGGAGATGATCCTCCTCCAACCACTGGTGTCGTGCCCGAAAAGGTTACCTGAGCAAGCCATAGACTCCGGAAGTCGCCACTGGAGTAACTAAAGTTACTAGTCGGCCCGTTCCAAGCAGCGTAAGCCATCCAAGTGTTTCCTGAGGAATCGGTAAATAGGCACTCTCCACCAGGTCCAAGGCGAAGAGAATTTGATACGAGTAGCGAGGCTACCTCAATAGTTGTGCATGGCCCAGTTGCACTCGAACATGTTGCATATCCAACTGCGTAGTTTGAGCTATGCCAGACCCCTTCAGAATAGAATAGATAGTAGGTGCCGTTGTTTAGGTACATAAACGGGGCCTCAATCGTGTTCGGCTGGTCTTGGACGATTAGTGATGTCTCCGCCGAAAAGTTCGGGATTCCCCCGAGTCCGATTGGGGCGACCCAGATCTGTGAGTTGATGGTCGGGACTCCATCGTTGGACTTCCAGTAAAGATAAGAGTTCCCGTTTGTATCGGTAAAGGGCTGGGGGTCTAGAACTCCGCCCAATGAACTGTCACACAGCAGGGGCCCACTAGATGAGTCCACGTAAGGGCCCGTAACGGTTGCCGAGGTAGCCATTGAGAGACATCTCACGTTAGTAGACTGGTCAATTGCGGCGTAGTACATGATGAACTGGCCACCCAGAGAAAATACCCCAGGTGCTTCTTGGGTATTCACCTCTTCCCATGAAGGTGGGGAGGGTAGGGCGGATCCGACCACGGTCCAGGCCGATAAGGAGGTAGATGATAGTAGCTGGATATAGTTCCCGACCGCCGTTCCGGTTGTAAAGGCGTAGTAGGTCCCGCCCACCGAGATGATGTCCGGGTCCGGTGCGTCAGCGTTGTATACCGGAGCGTTCGTATTTATTGTTGTTGGCGCACCGACGCCTGCTGTTATCACGCCTGCTCCAACTCCCCAGCAGTGGGATGAGTCCGGACATGAAACCCCAAACAACCAGGTTGAGGCGTTGGGCATTTGCTGACTAAAAGTCTGGCCAGGTCCCGCAGATGTCACCACGGTTCCCGGGTTGAGCCCGCCGATCCAGCACTGGCCACCTGATACACAGCTAACCGACTGGAGAGTAGTTGATCCGGTCCCCAAATTCGAAATAACAGACCATGAGGTTCCGTTGGTGGTCTCAACTCCAACGGTACCCCCGACCGCTACACAGTAAGTTGTATTGGCACAGCTTACCGAGAACAAGTTTGTGGATGTACCTGACTGGCTTGAAGTCCAGGTTGTCCCGTCAGTCGTGTAGATTACCGCACCCGATGACCCGACAGCAGTGCACTGGGTTGGTGAAATGCAGTCGATACCAAACAGGAGTTGCTGTTGTGATTCAACCGTCGACCAGGTACTAGATGGGGTAGGAGACCCTGATACAACCGAACCAAAACCAACAGCAAAGCACTGAGTACTAGTTGGACAAGTCACCCCGTTGAGATTGTAGGAGATAGGTGGGGGCAGGACAGCCCAGCTTGTTCCCCCGTCACCAGTCACGATGAGGGTTCCCGAATAACCGACGGCCGCACAGGTGGTTTGACTGGCACAAGAGACTCCTGAAAGGGTCTGAGCGGTTGGTGAGGTCTGGGGAGTCCAAGTTGAACCCCCGTCGGAGGTGGTCAGAATGGTTCCTCCTTGACCCACGGCCACACAGAATGAGTCCGTTGGGCACGAGACAGACTGGAGTGTTGTCTGACCTGCCGGGTCTGTCTGGTTGGACCAACTTAGAGATCCCGCCAAATGAGCTAGTTGGCTCGTTGAAACGGTGCTGGCCTGGGCTACAGAAACTACACTTACCCCAAGGAGCAAAACCGCACAAAAAAGCTTCAATAACCTTCGCAACAATAAGGGCATTCTATTTACCTCCGCGGGTTTCGTATCGATATTTCGACTTAGGCTAACAGCTTTTTGGGTCCTCCAAGCCAAAAGTAAGTTTTCTAGACTCCCACCGAGACCTTGGAGGCCTGCCTGGGTTCTTCATAGCTTATGGTAAGCCTTTTGGACACCCACAATCTCTCTGGTTGATCAGCCCAGACCAATATTGGCGGCAAGATTACCAGGGCACAAAATAGGGCAACCCCGACGTTCATGGCTACGATGATTCCAAATCCGCGCAATAGTGGCATTGACGAAGTAGCCATTACTCCAATTCCACAAATTGCGGTCATGGCAGATACCAAGAATGCCCTTCCGGTACGTTGTGCGGTCATGTCGATCGCATTTCGAGGATCCAAGCCGCGTCCGCGTTCTTCTACAAATCTCAACAACATGAGGGATGTAAACTCGGTACACACGGCAACTACTAAGGGGCCAGCAACCGCAGTCATCGGGCTCAACTTGAGACTAAACGCATCGGCAACAAGGGATACGGCTCCCACGGCAATCAGGACCGGGACTAGTGACAGGAGCGACCTGACAAAACTGCGAAGTCGAATAATGAGAAACAGTCCAACAAATCCTATTGCTAGGTAAGTAAGCAGGAGCCGTGACCGGGCCAGGTTAGTTAGGAGGCCTACTCCAACAACTGCGATCCCACCCGGGGCCACGCTCATGCCAGCCGGTACGTCCAGATTCTTTTGGTCTTGAAGATACTGGACCACAGGCTGAAGACTAGATAGTGACGAGGTTCTGGCTCGAAATACAATGTTCATCTCCGTCCCCCCATTGGCGACCATGAGATTTTTGATAGCTTCAGGGGCGGCGTTGTAGGCCGCAAGGACCTCTTGGCCAGTGGGATGGATCGGGGTGGTTCCTGGAATGGCCATTAGCTGATCGACGAAGTTCACCAGTCCAATTCCCGGAAATAGTGCCGAAGGGTATCTCTGCTCAAGCCGGTCAGACAGGTTGGCAATATATTCAACGGTCTGGTTGCTAAAGGGCTGATCGGTTCTAACTATTACCCCGAGTTCGTTTTCAGACCCGGTCCCTTGCATGAGAGCAGAGATACCCTCAATAGCGGGCGACTTTTGGTTGACCCACTGTATTGGATCGGTCTGCAAAGTCAAGTGTCCTTCAACGATCAGTCCTCCAGCAAATATGGCCAGAGATCCTAGTGCCAAGGCAACAGCCGCCTTTTCAGGAAGGCTCCCTAAGAAGACCACGAACCTCGAAAGTATGCCCCCAGAAAAGTCCTTTCCCCGAGTTGGACTGCGGTACTCACGAATACCCAGTACTGCTAAGGGTCCAATTATCGAGAACACGCACACGGCGATAATTCCTACGACCAAAAGTTGGCCGAACTGGCGAATCATGGGCACCCGTGCAAAGAGGAGCGCGCAGAACGCAAACACTGCGTCAAAGGTCACCACGAGTAAAGCAGGGCCAAGATTTCTGGCCGTGGCCTGGATTGGGTGGTTGGCACGGTCGAGCACGACCTCCTCTTCCACCCGAGAGTGCATCTGTATCGCGTAGTCGATCCCAACCCCCATGAGGATTGGAAGACCGGCAATTGAACCCAAGGTTAGAGGAATACCCAGATATCCAACCAGACCAAAAGCCCATAAAAGTCCAACCGCGACCGTGGCAAATGCCAACAGGCGCCACCTAACCGAAAAGGCCAGGGCCAAGATCAAGATCATCAGTGCCCCGGCCAGCAGCGACAGTGAGAACATGCCTCCGCGTAGGTAGTTGTTTATCGTGTCAAGAAGTGCGGGTACCCCCGTGGTTAGAACTGTGGCTCCTTGAAAGTGGACTGAGTTCACTATCTGTTGCACAGAGGCCGCCGCGTTTGCCTCGGTCCCGATACTAATCCCACCTCTTAGATAGGTAACGATCGCCAGGTGTGTCTCATTGGGGATGAAAGCCAATATTGCCGGTCTCAGGGTGCCATCGGGGTTATGAATGAGAAAGTGCACCCAATTGGGATTGGTAATGACTTGTTGGGTGGGCGCAATAGCTGACTGGGCTGCTAACAGCCCCGACATGTACTTCAAGCGCAATGCCTGGCTGGTTGGTGAAGGGTCGCTCTGGTCGGCAGACAACAGCCACTGTCCGGCAATTGAACTCGCCGGATTTCCTCCGGGGCTTTGAGCTAAGGCATTGGCGAGTTGGAGGGAATCACTCGGGCCAGCGACTGAAAAAACCTGTGAGTTGGCCCGGAGTTTTGATTCTAGAAGTGATAAGGCGGCCAGATTTGTCGAGGTAAAGAAGGTGTCGACGGTTGAACCAGGCTCCATTGTGAGCATAGTTACAATTGGATCCCCCCCGAAAATATGTTGATAACTCGTATTTTCTATCGCGGCCGGATCGGTAGAATTGAGGTAACTAGAGTCACTAGTGGTAAAGCGAAGTCGAAGCAGCCCAAGACCGAGCACCAGAGAAACCACCAGGCCCACGATTCCCACGATTCCGGCATACTTGCCAAGATTGAGTCCCAGCCAGGACCAGTTTCTTCTGAGCTTCACCCGCATTCCAAGCGCCCCGGCCGGAGGGTCTAGGGTTTCATTATGGTAGTCCGGGTGAAGTTCAGGGGGATACCAGTTCCCGTCCGCAGCCTGCCACCAGCCCTCTACAACTTGGCCTTCTGGCGGCATGAGATGTTCTGGTAGGTCAAATAATAGTGCCCTACGCCGCTTGTGTGGAGGGATGTATCCCGGTTGGCCCGCGTCGGGACCGAGGCCGCCTGGCTCGGTGGACGTGGCACGACCTTGGGCTGGGACGTCTGATGCCCAAGAATCTTGGTCTTGTCCCAGATTGCTTGGATGTAATTCCGGGGGGTACCAATTTGAGTCAGAGGCCTGCCACCAGCCCGTTACCTTTTGAACCATCTCGAATATTCTTGCGCAAAAGCCGTCTTCCTGCACACTAAGTGTGCAGTTGGCACCTCCTGGAAAAATCTCGTATGATTATAGGTAGTGACAACATTGCTGACCGGGCTGGTCGTGGGATTTGTGGTTGCCCAGGTCGGCCTATATATCACGACCATCTACCTACATCGGGCCTTGACACACAAAGCACTCACTATTCGTCCCACCTTGTCTTTCGTCTTTCGGGTTCTAACCTGGATGATTACCGGGATTAGGCCCCGTCAATGGGTGGCCGTACACCGAAAGCATCATGCCTTTACCGACACCCCCCAAGACCCGCATTCCCCGCTGATCTATGGCTATGCCAAGGTCCAATTTGGCAACGTGGTTCTATATCGTAGGTCAGCGAAAGACCCAGATGTTGTTGCCAAGTATGCCAAGGATCTCCCGAGAGACAGATGGGACAGGGTGCTTTTCGATCACGCCCTAGTTGGTCTGGCTCTTGGTATCGGGTTACTTGTCCTCGTGTTTGGGTGGCAGATTGCTCTGGTTGCTTCGGTGGTTCATACAGCTCTATATCTTTTGGGTGGTGGAGCTATAAACGCAATTGGTCACAAGTGGGGGAAGCGTCCCTATGACAATTTGGCGACCAACAACCAGTGGCTAGCTTGGTTGGTTGCTGGAGAAGGACTTCATAATAATCATCACGCCCAGGCCACGTCAGGAAAGCTCAGCCTAAACAAGGGGGAGTTTGATCCAGCCTGGGGCCTGATCTCGATCCTCAGGGTACTCAAACAGGTAACCTTGCGCGAGATGAAGTTCTCTCAAAAGGTTAGCTCACACACGCCGGGTTAACAGCGCTGATCTATAGGACCCGGACAATTCCTCCAGTTTTTACGTCATAGCGAATACCCAGGACTACGACCTCGGTTGGAATTAGCGGGCACTCTAAAATCAAGGCGATATCTTCGCGCAAGGCCTGGTCGGGATCGGGCATGGCCAGGAAGTCGCGGGTCTCATCAGCTGGCGACACCGGAACTTTTAGTCCACTTACTACCAGGTCGTTAGACTTGAATGCCAAGGCGCAGTCGACGTGTTGCATGACCACGATCGACGTGACATCCAAGAAGTTGGTTGCCAAAATGAGTGACCTCAGTACGTCCTCGGTTACTCTGGCGCCGGCATTCCTGATAACTTTCACGTCACCCAGTTCATAGGAGAAGATCCGCAAGGGCTCTACTCTTGAATCCATACAGGTAAGAAACGCGACCTGCTCAAGTGCTGGGGCAGTTAGATCTGAATGGGAAAACTGGCCTAAGAAGGATGCGTTTCTTTTGGAGAGAGTATCAAATAGTTCCGAATTGTCTGGCTCCGTGCGGTCCATGGATTCAAATATAGTGGCTTGGTAGCTGACAAGCTAAGCCATGGCCAGGCTAGGTGTCTAACCAGCCACACCCACAGCCAGACCCACGGCTGACGGACCGAAGGGACCTCCGAAGAAGGTTCCAGCCAGTGACCCTTGGAAGTTTGCGTCTCCAT
>DAIDHF010000045.1 GCA_027452005.1 Acidimicrobiales bacterium | reverse complement strand
CCCGCGCAACCCAAAGGTACCGGCGGCTGTGTGGGACCGCTTTGCGGACATCGCGACGTTCACTCGTCCGGCGAGACACAGTAGCAACGACGTGACGCGGCTAAACGCGCTGGCCACACTTCTCGTCGGCAATGGCATTGACCGTGATGCAATGGACACAGCACACACGCACATCACCGACACGCTGAAGAGAGAGGCGACCAGGTTGGGTGCTGCACTCGATGCCGCCGCCAATGATCTGGAGCAGCTCACATACCAGATCCAGACGGTTGACTTGACTACTCACCAAGTGGAAAAGGAGACCGCACAAACCAGCGTCAACTCTCGCAACATCGAAGACCTCTTCCGCCAAGCCAAGCGCACGCTCGGGGACTCGGCAGCGAAGTGGTACTGTGACAGTCTCTGTGAAGACGGCATCGACGCCGATGCTGCAAAGATCCGTGTGGTAGCATTAGCGCAAGACCCGTCGGTAGCAAAAGCCCTCGAAGCGGCAGCCAAGAGACTTGTAGCGACGTGGCGCGAGCAACACAACGGTGCCATTCTTAGCCTGGGCGATGCCAAGCGCGAGCGCTTCTACAACATCTGGCAACAGTCGAAGAGTCCCGAGAGGGTGACCCTTATCCTGCCCACCCAGATTACTGCGGCCACGAAGATCGTGAAGAGCAAGGAAGGCCAGGAAGTGGTCACAGTAGTACCACAATACAAAAAGCACGTTTTCTCGAACGACAAGCATGATTTCCCCGCATCCTTCTCAACCTGGGAAGCCGAGGTGCTCACCGCTGAGTTGGCGAAGGAGACTCTGGTTGCCTGGTACCGCAACCCCACTAGTGGTACCGTTGCGCTGGCTGTCCCTTACGAGGAGTCGAAGGTGGCCAAGACGCTGTACCCCGATTTCATATTCTTTCACGAAGTCAAAGGTGAGATATTCATAGACATCGTCGATCCTCACCGGCCCGACCTCGGGGATGCTGGACCGAAGTGGACGGGCTTGGCCACGTACGCAAAGGACTACGGTGTGGTCCTGCGTCGAGTTGTTGCCGTCATCGTTCGCAATAGTGATAGGAAACTCATCAGTCTGGACCTTAAGAATCCTAATGCAGCGGACAGGCTGAGCAAGGCTACGAATGGTACCGACATTCGCTCGATCTTCGAAGATCTTGGTGGTAGCTACTAACAGCGTGGAGAACGCTAGACCTCGATCTCTAGGCATAGGCCACCACTGCCTTCTAAACCATTAGTATGCGGACCTCCCCAGGTGACGTGGTGTCAGATTCCCATTGGACGATCAAATTCCGCCGCTACGGTTCAGGGTTTACGGAACTAACAAACCACCGAGTCTCTCCATATGTCCGGCTATTGCCGCAGTCGAATCGGTCCCGCTGGTTGCGCTCCCGCATTCGGTCGGCTGTCTCGGTATAGGAGACCCCTGGCCGATCATTACCAGAGCGGCAGCGGCCTGCGCTACGGGGAACTCGTAGCGGTGGGCGACGCGGGTCCTTGGTGGCTTGCCACGGTGTTCTCGCAGTGATCACAGGAATGGTTCTCACTCACGAGACGTGGGACTGCTCCGGCAAACTTATGGACCGTTCCTTGAGCGGGTATGCAACGGAACATCTGGCGCTTGTCGTTCCCCGATCCGTAGGTGCCATTCTTTACAACACGGCTACCTGGGTGCTGGCCACACGTAGGTAAATCCTTCGCTAGTACCAGACAAGCGAGTGTATCTTTACCCCACTAAAGCAAGCAGTTGGCTTTTCTGGTTAGTACCCAAGCCAGCCAACCTGCGGGTCTCGCTGATGCCGACCTGCTCCATGACCTTTTGCGCTTTTACCTTGCCGTAGCCCGGAAGGTTTTCTAGCACGGCACTTACCCTTATTTTGCCAACGAGATCCTCTTTGGGTGCTCTTTCCAGCAGCGACACAAGTGAAAGCGAACCCTTTTTCAGCTCAACCTTGATCTCAGCTCGTTGCGTGCGTACCGCTGCCGCTTTTTCAAGTGCGGCAACTCTCTGCTCTGGTGATAACTGTGGTGGATTTGGCATGCCCAGCATTTTAGTCGACATTTTCAAACAGTGCCAGCACAACTGGGCGGATGCCAATCGAAGCACAATGCCAAATATAATAAAACTAACGATATATAATAAAACTAACGGCTGAGCCTCGCCGCTATAGCTTCATACGCTGCAACCTGTTCGGGCGAGACCTGCGCTGGTGTGGACAAAACAGCGGACAAGATGTCCTGTGTTTGTAGAGATTTCCCGCTCTCTCCATCCATCGCTGCCTTAAGGCTTGCCATTGCCACCTTGTTCACAATGTGCGCAATCTCAGCACCGGTATATCCAGCCGAGGCAGCGGTGATCTCTTCGTAATCGAGAGTATCCGCTCCAGGCTTGTTTGCCAAGTGCATTTTCCATTGGCTGTAACGAGAAGATCCGTCAGGCAGCGGGATATAAATCAGTCGGTCAAACCGACCTGGACGTAGCAACGCCGCATCAAGTTGATCAGGGCGGTTAGTGGCCGCGATCACTACTACCCCATTGAGCGCTTCTTTGCCGTCCATCAGTGTCAGGATCTGTTGCACGACCGGCCCCTGCATCGCACCAGCGTAAGATTCCCTGCTGCTTGCAATCGCGTCGATCTCGTCAAAGAAGATGATTGCTGGCTTGTTCTCTCTCGCACGCTCAAAGAGTTCACGCAAGCGCTGCTCTGCCGCCCCTGGTCCACCACCAAGTAGTTCAGGGCCGTTGACGGTGTAAAAGCGAGCGTTAGACGTATCTGAGACAACTTTGGCAAACATCGTTTTACCACAACCGGACGGACCGTAAAGAAGTACTCCCTTGTGTGGCTTCACTCCCCATTCGCTAAATAGCTCAGGCCGAAGAAGCGGCAACTCAACGGCTTCCCTAAATGCAGTCTTGACATCTTCCATGCCACCGATGGACTCCCAATCGAGGTGATCATGAGTCACTACTTCTGTGCGCTCAGTTGTGTGGCTTCTCCTGCCAAACTTGTCCTGCATCCTTTCATAGCGCTCCAACATCTGAAAAGTAACCGTGGGCTTTGTCTGGCTAAACAGCGCCTCGATCTGCTCCTGGGTCACTGTCCGCCCCTGCTGTGTGGCAGCTCGGTAGGCATCAGTGAGAATCCCGGTAATGTCAGCAGCGGTAAAACGCTCAGTCATGGCCACAAGCGGGTCTACGTCAATGCAGTCTCCCCCATTGCGCTTCGCAAGCGCTGCGGTGAGAATTGCCCTCCGTGCTGCTTCGTTGGGCGGCGGGATAAAGATTACCTTGTCAAAACGTCCAGTCCTTATTGCCGCACTGTCGATCAGATCAGGATGGTTGGTTGCTGCAACCACCAATACGTCGCCACGGCTGAGTGCTCCATCCATCTCGGCCAAGAACGTGGCCACAACTTGGCGTGACACCAGGCTCGATCCACCCTGACCGCTCGCATCGTCACGGGAAGCGAGGAATGACTCAACCTCATCAAAGAAGATCATGGCCGGAGCGGCAGCTCTAGCCTGAGCAAAGATTTCACGTAGTTTGCGTTCCGACTCCCCGACCCACATCGAAAAGAACTCGGGACCAGAGACACTGAAGAATCTCATATTGGTTTCAGATGCCAACACTCGGCCAAATAGCGTCTTGCCCGTTCCTGGCGCTCCATAAAGCAGGATTCCCCCGACCATTGGCAGTCCTTGCTTTTCGAGCTCCTGCCTTACGTTTTTGTCCATGTATGGCTGAACAGCTTCTCGAAGCTCATCCTTCACGTCTGCATACCCAGCTATATCATCCCAGCTCGCACTGCGAAGCCGTGATGGTGCTGCTGTTGCGCTTGTATTTGTAGCGGCTTGCGTTCCAAACCCTGGCGCTCCATTTGCCAACAGTGGTTGCCCAGGTTCCACCCAGCTCGGCAATGCTCGTCCCACCAAGAAGGCCAACACACCTACCAAAAAACTCAGAGCGACAATCTCAACCCCGCCCGTGAGACTCGGGTGCATTTCATTCGCCATAAGCGACCAGGCAATCCCCGCCGCAATTGAGGGTAGAAATATGCTTAGCGCATCCTCTCTAATCCCCCGCGACTTGCGCAATACCCCGATCAATCGAGTCGTCAGGGAAATAATGATGACACCGGCAATGATACTCACCGAATATGGAGCTATCCCATGCCCCAGGTAGCCCAGATAGGGCAAATCGAAGTGTGCAAATTGCTGCAAGAACCAGCCGGGGAAAGCTATCGGCTGTGATGGAAGCGCAATCCACGCGGCTCGTGAGGGGAAAACTCCAATTACATGCCACCCTCGAAGCCAGGCAACTGAAAAGGCCAACATTGCCCCGACTGCGGACTGGATCACGGCGGCATTGGCATAGACGAGCCCGCCAAGTATCGCAGCAAAGAAGAACCAGCCAAAATGGAGAGCAAAAGGTGCGGCCAGGATCAACGCCACCTTCAACTGTGTGTCCGCTATTTTCGGAATAGAGAGAACGAGTAGGAAGAACAGTATGAAAACAACGGCCAAGCTCCCCGAGCCATAGAGAAAACTGGGCGCAAAAGCCAAGAAGAACCCACCCAGCGCATATGTCGGCTTTTCAGCTCCAACCAGTCCGAGCACCACTGCACAGAGAATGATTATCCCCGAGCTGTAGACAGGCCAAAGGCTGAGTAGCCCATAGGACAGGAAAGCTATTGCAATTCCCAGTGCTATGCGTCGAACCCACTCGCCGTGATCCTGATACCATCTCACTACGAGTTCCTGCTGCATGACTTCCATAACTTCCCCCTTTCACCCGGTCGATCTAATCTATTCTTGCCTTATATGTATGCACGCAAAACGGATCTACTGAGTTGCCCTAACCACCAAGGCGTTTAAAACCGATGCTCCTTGCTCCCGTTGGCCACTGTCTCTCGGTTGTTGCTTGTTCTAGGTGAGCCAAGGTGACTCTCGACTCCCCGAAGCGACTGGCTCGAGACAAGGCACGTCGAAGCATCTGGTTCTGCTCTCTCGGAGTTCTTTCCCGTAGTTTGCCGAGCAGCTCCTGTTCAAATTCGACACCAGGGTACTCGCCAGCCAGTTCTTCACAGATTCCCTTGAGTATGCACAGTCGCTCCTCGTCACCGCAAGAGCGAATCTCGAAGATGTCAAAGCGGCTCCTGATGGTAGCTGGGATCTTGTCGATGTAGTTGGCCGTGGCTATCCAGATCACGTGGCTGGCATCTATCCTCAAATTGCAACTAGCGTCTTCAAATAATTTTGCAGATTCCGGTTCCAAAAGGTTGTGCAGGGGGCTAATCGGATCGCCGTAAGTGAAGTTGTCGTTCGCCTTGTCGATCTCATCCAAAATGATTATTGGACTGATGTGGTCTTCCTGGGTCAAGACCTTGAACACCGTTCCCGTTTCAGAATTTGAATACATCGATGCAGATCCAGCGAGGCTCGCTCCGATCTGGAGGTTGTCCATAGCAACTCTTCGCAATGGAACACCAAGGCTGTCAGCAAGCTGATGGGAGAAATAACTCTTTCCAATGCCCGGCTCACCAACTATAAGTATGGGGGTGATTTTGATGGGCTTGTGATAGCGAAGCGACAGACTGATCGCATCCATGACGTGCTCGACCACGTGGGCAAAGTTGCCAACTTTTGGCTTGAGCTGCTCCAGTTTTTCGAGAGTATCTTCTGGGAAACTGAACCGCCGGTAGGGTCCGCTGCTGATTAGCTGTGCTAGAACTCGTCGGCCATGCTCGTCTCTTTCAGGGTTCTGAGTGGCATTCGATAGGCCATATTCGTACAGCTCCCGCAGACCGAATAACCGGATGAATCCCCCGCGTGTATCTGGGTGCGTCGAATCGACGAGTTGCCAGGCAAGTTCTTTGGCCTGCTGCTTTGGGTCCTCCACTGTGCCCACTACCTCTCTTGTTCTGTGTTCTACATAAGAACTCCTGCCCTATATGTATGCACCCGAATCGCATCTCATAATCGTGGGATTTGGAACACCAGGAAAGCCAACGGCGCACCCGGAACTGGCACACGCACCACGAGTGTAAGTGAGCGAATGGCAACACCAAAACATATGACCATAGAATGCCTCAGCGCAGATCCCGCACTGAAGCATCCAACTTCTTGACCTCGGCTTCCAAGATGTGATCCCACGTGCGGAACCAGTCCACGAACTCAGCCAAATACCGTCGGTGTTCTCGATGGTCTAGCCAGCTAGCATTGCAGACAGCGACCCAGAACTGTGCTACCTGACGATATTTTTCTTTCAGTTCTTCCCCTGTCGAACACGGAAGACATAAAGCCTCCTGAAGGTCTTCATAAAAAGACTCTTGTTCGCACAGTGATACAAGAAGCGACGGCTCTACTACATTGTGTTTTCTCGACATTTGCTCACTTCCCACGCCATGACCTCACTCGTCTTCCTGTTTAGTTCCATGCTTTATATGTATGCACGCAAAACGCATCCAAGGAATTCTCACAACTCCCCACTATCCCGTTGTGATGAGTCGAGTCAACCAATGTCACCCGGAGGCAGGCGGTGTTGTATGGCCTCGATGGTCGTGGCTAGCCCGTCACGAAACTCCCCGTAGCTAAGCCATTCATAGTCGTTCGGACCGCTCATCAGCCTAGGTGGATCATTATGACTGGGATTCTCGCTAAGCCACATCTGTACCCGTTGGCTCGCCCTTTCCAAGTGAGGCAGACAAATCTTTGTGCCACTACTTTTCAAACTAGAGATAATATATTTAGCCTCAGAGCGCTCTCCACTAGAACCACCAGAACTCGCTATCTTGCGTACGAACACCGCCAGGGGTTTTTCCAGCTCTGTCAGCCCAGCTTCAAAGGCAACGAGCGCCCTCCAAGAACCTCTTTCGGCCAGCGTTTCAAGGTCTGTACGCTTCCTCCGAATTGCGTCCAACAGTTTTTCATTTCCTGTTGCCATCAGTACCGCTAACGCTGTTTCATCAGAGATGCCACATATCCCCGTCCTGGAATACACGTCCGTGACAACTCCAACAAGCTCCCTTGCTAGCTCCGGTTTGTCGGGGTCCGACAATGCCATGCCAGCAGCCCACAGAGAAGTAACTGAGCCCACGCCGCCCTTTTTCTCCCATTTTTTCTGTAGCCGTTGATACCACTCGCTAATATCCGTGGTCAGATCTTTAGCAACTCCCCAATGGGTTTGTAAGTACCGCCATAGTATTACGTCTTCATCTTCGTCCCCCGAGTCAAGTATTCCCCTGGCCCAACCGATTGGTTCCGCCTCTAACCCGTCTGTTAAGTCGTTCCACGGCACCCATTTAGTCATTAGTTTCCTTCCGTCCAAATCCGACTATTGCGTAACTAAAACTAATGGCCATGAAAGGTCAGCCTCCGACAGTGGATCCTTACCCTTTGAGATCAGGTACTTAGAGAAATTATCAGCCCAATCCCGGTGCCACATCCGTTGGGCCAGGTGCAGTTCATTGAGGCTCATAGACAGCATCTCAGGATACTTAGAGCACTGCTTGAGAAGCACATCAACACAAGCTTCAACGTCCCTTTGCGCATCATGGAGCATCTCGGCATCGCCAACCCCATAGTGATTGCACAAGTCAATCAACTTTCGACCACCCTTGCGATACTTGTCGTAGAAGCGATCTATTACCAACACGTCGAGAACTGGTCCTTTGAAGCCCCATTCGATCAGAGAACCACCAAAGAGCTTTCGGGAAAGAGCATCGATCATCTTCAAGTCGTAGCTGACATTCATTCCAACCACAGGGATGTTTGCTTTTGATCCCGCAACCAAAGTATCTATAATTTCACCCACGGTCTTCTTGAGATCCCGCCCTTCCTGCTGCGCTCTCTCGTTGGTTATCCCGTGTACAGCTATTGCCTCATCTGGGATCACCATTTCAGGGTTGATCAGGCCACCGACCACGTGAGTTCTCGTGCCGCCGTAGTAAAAAACAAAAGAGAAACTTACTGGTACATCCAGTTGTGGATCCGTGCCAGTTGTTTCAAGATCGAACCCGAGTAACGGGCCTTCAATCCACTGTGACATGTCGTTCTCCCTCACTTCGCTTTCATCTAATGTATGCACGACATTCGCATCTCTCACAGCCTCTTGAACCGCTGCCTTTTCGCACGCAGAGCAGGCTATTTCCTCACCATCTGTACCTCGGTCAGTCCAACCAACGGTTTGTATATAGCGCACCGCTCCCGCTCTATACCTCGAACCCCACGGTGTGTGCATGTGTTCAGATAGCACAGTTCCGCAGCTATCGCATTGGATCACGAACCAGGTGCCTGTGATGAGCTGCCGCTCTTGAACGCTCATTTATCGGCCTTCAATTTCAATTTCTCGACACTCCCCGCACAGTAATTCGTTTCCTCGCTCCCCTATACACCAACCTGAATACTTCCGATCTTCCCGCTCTCTACCTGATAGAGCCTCCACCAGCCGTATCTGTGGTCATCCATGATGGCCGATGGCACGGCATTGAGGGCATGGACATGCGTCTTGCCAATCACAGCCTCGTGATGAGTGTGCATGTGGCCACAGACGTGAAGCTGTGGCTCGAGCTTTTCCGTAATACTGCGGATCAGGGCAGTGCCCTTTCCCTCTCTGATGCCGCTTGGCCAATCGTGGGTGATTACTACGTCGATATCGCCGAGCATCGAACCCTTGCTCTTGGCGAGTTCAACTTCGCTCTCGAGGTAGTAGGTGCGCTCCTTCTTGCCGATGTTTCTTGCTGGCAGCATCTCGCCTCTTTCGATCCCGGACAACCAGGCAATGTTGAGACCGCCGATTGACATAGCTCCCGACCGCCCCAAGTAGTAAACATTCGGTCCCCAGGGAATCGGCAAGGTGTTCGAATTCATTGCGGCGATGTCGAGCATTTCATATGGCTCATGGTTCCCTCCAATGAAATACACCGGTGATTTGAGATCCCCAGGTTCAAGTGCTGAGAACATTCCCATTGAGCGATACTTGTTGGGTACGTGGACCGTAGCTAGATCCTCTTCGGTTCGCAGTGCTTCTGCATCTCCTACCTGAAGGACAAGATCGGGGACGTGGCCAAGAATGTCGGTGGCCGAACTAATGGCTTCAACTACACAGTCCCACTGACCGTGTACGTCGCCAATGGCGAGGAAGGTTGTTTGTGTGTTGATTGATTCGTTATTCATTTCTGGTCCTTACTCAGATTTTGTTGGTTGCAAAGGTATCGGCATGAGGCCGGTGCCCTCGGCTACACAATGATCACCAGCGCCGATTTCGATCAAAAGCTCTCTATGGGTCGGGTCTTCTTCATCGTCCCCGTCGTCAGTCATTCCTCCTTACCCTTCTGTACCAGCTCCCAGCACCCCGCGTATCCAGCTATGTCCACCCACGAATCTCGATGCAGCGGGCTACTCACCGCTCGCGAAACTTTGAGCTGGATCAGACACAGCGCCACCATTTCCGGCGATATTTCAATCCCCAGCAGATCGCCCCATAATTTGCCGATCCGCGTAAACGACTCCAGTGCTTTGCCGTAAGACTCTTGACGCTCACCCTTGATGATCGACTGTGCCTCTTCGAGTAGTGTCATTTCCGTTGCGCTCATCAGATTCTCTCTTTTTTCGGACTCTGCCCTATATGTATGCACGACATTCGCATCTGTCCGGGCGGCTTCGCTCCCAACTCAGCCGATCACACGCGGCCTATTCCCATTCATCCGGCTTGGTCATTGTCGCCTCGCTAACGGTGGCTGTAACCTCACCGGCGGGATGGCTTGGACGGAAACGAAGAAAACGTCGAAGCAGCCATCCCTTCAGGCAGAAAGGCCCGCCATAGCCGGTGAGACTTTGTGTGCCGGAGCACATGAATATCTTCGATCTAAATGACCGAAGTGAATCTCCGATGTCGAAAAATGACCGCCTTTTTATCAAAAACATGGCTGTACTGTCACCGATCCACAAATTCGTAGTGTCTCCGGATTTTCAACGGGTGTCACCCTCCAGCTCCTTCTTCCACGTTCTTTTCTCTGTTACTCGAATCAGTTTGCTAATCCAGTGCCGACGTTTGCGTGAGCGACCGTTCACGTCTTTCATGTCCCAGCCGTATCTAGCTCGGCGCTTCATCTTCCAGCTCCTTCTTTGCTATAACCTTGCCCTCAGATGGATTCGCTCTCAGATAATCGTAAAAATGCATGAGCGTGTCCCCAGGATCAGCGATCTTTTGAAATAACTCAACAGCGTGGTCGATTGCACTTTTGGGGTTATCGAATCCAATAGTGGTGTCTCCGTTTGGCAACACACGTTCGACTTCGATTCCTAATGGTCGGCGGATTATCCCTTCGTTGGGGCGACTTATGGCTGCGTATGTATGATGAGCAGATCCAACATAGTGTTCCCAGCTACTAAGCTTCAGAATCCACGTAGTCACCCTTCCAGCTCCTTCTTTAGGTCTTGGATGCGCTGATAGGTGCAGCCTGGTTTGTGGATGCGTGGGTAAGCCTCGTTATCAAAAAAGCGCCCACAGAGGCGACACTTCGCGCCAGTGACGTTGTGGATGATCAACTCCGGTACATCAAACGCCGCCTCAGCGATCTTCTCTAGGATCTCGGTTCGTGCTTCCCTTTTAGCTTCTCGTGCTTCCAGCCGCTTGAGGCCAGCATCGTGAGGCTCAGTCATTTTCCCTCCAAATAATCGATAGGCTTTCCGAAGCGTTCCGCATATTCAATCTCGGAGCGTGTGGACTCCCCGATGTAGCCATCAACATTGAGAACGAATACCCGGTCAGCAAGATCGATCTTTCGCTTATGGAGCTCGTCAAGCTTCACCTTCATTTCTGGGTCGGCATGCTGAGGATCCGTCGTCATATCTTGCGAAGTCACGATTTCAATAGCGAGTACGATTTTCCCCTCACAAGTCAGTCGCTGCCGCCAGTAATTCCACTGATCTATAAATCGGGTTGATCCGCAAAGACAGACAATCTCAGGCTTTTCTATGGTCTCGGCTCTAGTCACCAAAGTTCCCTCGCTTCCCCTACTTCAAAGAACCGAACAAAGAACGCTCCTCTGCCTGGACCACTGGCCCATCGCAAGTAATAAGAAAACTCACCGTAATTCGACGGAACCCATCTGAAAAAATGAGGGGCTCGATATGGATCGTCGCAAAGGGTAAATGCCAACGGCGGCGTAAATATGCCGTCCATGTTCGCTTCATCTAAGATGAACTGAGGATCGAGAGATCCAAGTCCAGCTATGACTTCCTCCACTGGCATATCTGGATCACACGCCACATAGAGTTCTTCCGCTTCCCAGATATTCAGAACCCTTATGGGCTTCATTTTTCTCGTGCTCATGCGACCTCCATCTCGAGTTCCCACAGTCCTTGCTTTCCCTTTGCGGGGATAGGAACTGCAAGAGGTTTGATATCGCTCAAGATCCAGGCAAAGCGCCCAGGAGAGAAATCACCGTAAGGGAGCTGGTCTGAAATATCTGTGAAGTGCCCCAACGTCTCTTGTAATGTGAGCCGAGGACCGTCAACCTCTATCCATATAGACACGTCGTATGGGATATGGCTGGGAAATTCTATGATCGGCACCACGTCCACCAGTTCACATGTAGACACGACTGCGCCATAGGCCCACCGATCAAGAGCATTCGTAATACCGTTCTTATCTAGCGCACGATGCCAGAGGTAGTACTCATCATTGTCAATGAGATGCTTCCCGGCGTGGATGGCCAATGGTCCTCGATACTTTGTTGACCATGAGCGAGTCTCGATTGTTTTCACGCCCAGTGCGACAAGCGAAGCCCAGGGTTGACGAATTGTCAGAGTTTTCATTCCCATTTCCACCTTCCCCTTTACCGTCCTGCCCTATATGTATGCACGCAAAACGCATCTCCCAAACCCAAAAGGGTTTGTTTGACGGTCAGGACTCTCCTTTTGCAACTGGCAGTGCGTAAAAAAGTGGCCGCCCTGGAGCCGTTGCATCGAAATCCAATTGAGTAGATCGGTACAACATTCACAAGCGGGCTGTCGTAAAAGCTCTTATTGCTACTCGGCTTGCTCGCCCTGACGAATCTCCCTTCGGGTGCGGAAAGTATGGAAAATGGCTGAGGACAATCCAAAAAGAAGAATGCCAACCACGAAATAAATTGCGAGTGCGCCGGAACCGAGCCAGCGAGGAGTAAGGCGGAAATGCGCAAGGAGGAAAAGAGAGCCGATAGTCGGCGGGAAGATCGCGAAACAAATTACGACGATCAGAATTCCGATAAAAGCTTTAATCAATTGTCTGGATCTCATTTTGACTCCTAGTTCTGGTTTGTATGTCTATATGTATGCACCGCCAACGAATCTCAGCACCGCCACGTGTTGGTTTTGACGGCTAGCACTCGTTTTTACCTCTGGCAGTTCGTAAAGCAGTGCTCGCCCCAGTGCCCCTTGTAGTGCCACAGCTCGTGATTTCGGAACTCCGGATCGCACTCGTCGCACCACGTTGGGCCGTCCTCTGCGTCTACGAGCTTCGGCGTGTCGTAAGTATCGTCCAGCTCAGGTACTCTCGCGACACTGATGCCGACGTACTCCGTATCGTCATCGAACCCACGAAAAAGCGACTTGGCCCGTCCTGGTGTCTCCGCAAATGCCAACATCACCCAGTCGCAGTCGGTTCTAACGTAGGCTTTCATTCCTACACCCCTATCTCTCCAAAATCCCGCGAGGTTGCTGTCCGTTGGAGTATGCACGCTCAATCTGGGGCAGCATAAGTTCCCCTACGGTCGAGCCGTCTGGCAGCACCACATGGGCCAGAAACTCCTGTTCGAAGGTGGAGATCCCAACCTCAACCGCTTCAAGCTTGGCTTGGATCACGAGAAGCAAGGCTCTCCATCGTTGCCGTCGCGCCTGATCATAAGCGTCCTTTGCCGCCGAGTTCGTGCGCTGTTTCCCTGTCGGAGTCGTCCAAAATTCTTCATCTGTTGCGCCAGGCATCGGCAATCGCATACGGATGTGCCTCTCCGCGATCACGAAGGCGATTTGAGCTTCGTCAAGGCTCCAGCCATACATGAACGACGTTGCGCCATATCGTTCGAGGGTCTTTTCTATTTGTGCTCGAGATCGTTCAACAGGCACATCCGTAGATGCTGCATACGTCATTTCCGCTCCTTTGCTGTCTTGTCGTGTTCAATGGCATCGCTCTCGGTAAACTCGCGATAATCCGGCCACGTCCTGGCTTCATTACGGGCCTGCTTTGCCTTGATCCCCTCGATGATGTGATACGGGGAGAAACCCATCCTCCACGCCCCATCCAGCGCCAGGAGGATCACGTCCACCCACTCGGACAGATCACTCGGATCGTCCGCGATCTCTTCTAGCTCCTTCCGCATGTGCTCTAAAACCCCGCCTGTCCGTCGTCCTGGACCAAAGGTTTTGGCACTCCATTCACATTTTGCACCCAGCCATTCAGTGTCGAGTGCGGGCGCATCCGGGACCAAAGACCTCAGTTGATTTGCGTGATTTGCGCAGACTTCAATCCGTTCGCCATCGAACTCCAAGAAACAGATGGGGAAATCTCCACATTTATTACCGAGCTGGCATGTGAGTAGTGAAAATTCACCCTTGAGGATGTATCTCAACCTCATAATTCGACCCCCTTTTCCCTCTTCTCCAACCGCACGAGTCCACCGACGCTTATCACTACTGCGGTCCAACGCCATCCAACACGTATGATTAGACGAGCTCCAGACTTTAGAATCACATCACACCTGGGATATTTCCAACACTGGCCACCCCTATCGAGGGCAATCGACAATATCGGCAGGTAAAGAACTTCATCTTTTGGTTTGGCTAGGAGTCTCGCCCTTAGATTGGTCATTCTGGCCTCTTTTCTAGCGTGTCGGTCCAGCCTGAACCTAACCAAGGCAGCGATATATCAATGGCAAACTCTCCGGCATTAGAAGTCCACCAACTCTCCTCAGCCTCGGGCTCTACCTCAAACCACCAACAGATCCCATCTTCGTCCTGGGCCCACCACTGAGCCCACTCTGGGGCGTCTTTCCAATCTGGTTTCATAGCCCAAGTTCCTTCAACTCATCGGAGTAATACATGGTCTTGAGTTCCGCCACTAGCTCGTCACGCCTGGAATCAAACGCTTTAGCGGCAATCCGATATGCCTGGAGGTTTTCGGGGCTTTGGCTAGCCTGAAAGCGTGTCAGCGACTGCATAACTGGACCCCACAAGACATGTGTCGGTTGTTCGCCACTCTGCTGATTCTTCTGTCCTTCACCATTGGCCATTAGTTTTTCCCTCTCTCGGATGCTCATGCTTTATATGTATGCACCGAAAATGGATCTCAAAACCTCTCGTGCTGGGCGCACCTATCCTTCCCCGCCCTTGCGGACGTAGTTTGTAGCGCAAATCGATCAAACGACGCAAAAAATGAGAGACCTTTATTCACTCGTTCCTCGATGCGGTCAGCCCAGTCCAGATAACTTTGACCTGCTGCTTTCAGCTTTTCAGTATCGATCATTCCTTCCGCCCTCTTGCTGTCTCCCTTACGTGGTTGCCCCAGCTCTCCGCCGCCGCTTGTCGGTTTGGCACCCAACTCGATTTCCAACCACAACCGCATTCAGCAATGACCTCTCGTATGAAACGCGGTGAAACGATTTCCAGCACATGTTCTCTCGTATCGAAGTTCTCTTTGTGCAACCTTTCCAGCTCATCCCCAACCTCATGTGGTGGATTGCAGTCGTCTCCGTAAAAATGAGTTACCCCGCTCATTCCCCCTCCCACTGCTTCGCTACCTCTGTCGGACACGGCCATGGCATTTCATCGCGTTCACATTGAATCCCTATCACGTCCTCGTAATCAATTTCTACGTGCTCAGAGCTGAGGAAGCTGGACGGCATGAGCTTCGCCCACCGCTCGATATGCGCCCTCAGCTCAGCGTTCTCTGCTACGATGCGCTCGACCTCAGCCACGATTAGCGCCTCTGCTGCTGCGTCATCATCCTGCATGTCGGGAAGTGCATAGCAAAGCTCGTTTACGAACTCGACGTGGTCATTTACCCTCGCCTCGGCTTCCTCGGCTCGCGCTTTCCAGCCGTCCCGTTCACTAATCACGGCGTCGATGGTTTTCACCACCGCGCTGCTGTCAATTTGGCTTCGGCTCATTTCCCCTCCTTGCGGTACACCTTGTGATTGTGTCTAGCTCCATCGTCACCACGTGTCATGTCGCATCCAAATTCATTTGGAACTGTCCAGCGTCCTGGATTGCACTCATGGAACTTCGCCAGTTCAGCTTCCGCAATCTCACATCTTGCTTGCCATTCATCAGACGCTTGCTCCCATAGCTCGGCTTCGCGTGTGCGATCTTTGACTTCCTTCATCAGCTCTCTCAGGTCTTTAGCAACTTGATCATATGTAAGGCACTCCGACTTCCCCCCTACGGGGGTGTAACGCTTGCACGTGGCTTCGAAATCGATCATTTCTCCTCCTTGCTGTCGAGAATCAACCTCGTATCACAGGGAAAATCCTGCCCGCAACCTCCGCAATACTCATTGGATTTGCGCCCTGGTGAATGAAGTTCGTCAAGTTCCTTGACGATGCTGCGGAGCTTCTTCATGCGTTTTGTTCACTGCACGCTCAAAGCCCAGTAGTTGCTTGAGCTCGGCATTGTCGGCCTCCACCTTTCCGCATCGTCTGAGATTGGTTTTTAGAACTGACTCTCGGCTCGAAGTGGCCATCAATTCCAGCCTTTGCAACCGCAGTAGAAACCGTCAAATTCTTGATCGGGCTTGTACCCGTAAAAGGCGAGGGTACTTGAACTTGCCTCTGTGCTTGGACACAGGTCACACTTGGCCTTGCGTCCGGTTAGATCTGGTGCTACCTTCACGTCGCTTGCCATCTGTTTTCCTCCTGTTGTTTTCCGTGCTTAATATGTATGCACCGAAAACGGATCTTTTCCTGATGCGACTGGTTATCGCACCCCACGAAGAACAAATGGCGGTAATCGTAATAAACCCCAGAACGACCGCTCCGAGTACCATTCCGCTACTAATTATCGCTATGGCATGTTGCGCCTGAGCAGCAGTGCTGTACGTGGTCAAACCAAGAGCAATGCCAGCGAGTGCCAGACCGCTCAAGACCATCGCAATGACCGCAAGTATGAAACCAAGCAGCAGATAAAAGGCCATTACTCCCCCATCTTGCGCATAATGATACGGATTTCTTCGCTTGAACTTTTGACCTTTTCGGTCGTCAGTCGAACAACTTGGGAATCATCCAAAAAAAGGATCTCGTTACCCGCATCTACGCACGCTTTTGCGAGATTATCCACATCTCCACGGCTCTTAGTCGAGAACTGAATCTCAAGGGCTAGCAAGCCAGTCCACGGCTCTTTGCACGCAATTCTGAAATGCCACGCCAAGCGATCTTCATAGACCCGAGTTGCTTTCGGGGTGTATGCGTGCCCTTTGATAAAGCGACCGTTCACGAATCTGTCTTTGACGAATCGAGGCCGCCCCTTCGGTCGAGGCTTTAGGTCGCTAATGACGATTTCAAGAGGAGCAATGGCGGTGTCTGGTTTCATTCTTTCGAACTTTCTGCAATTTCAGCCTCGATATCCCTCGAATCTGATTTGTCGAAATCCATTCCCCTACGTTTGATGTGAGCTTGAAGCCTCGCGATTTCTTTCTCAGCCATAGCCAGTTTCAAATTCACATCTCGTTGGTGCGACCTGATCTCCGACAATCCCCGCCACAACCTGGTTACTTCGGTTATTAGAAGCTCGTGATCACGGATATAAGCGGCGTCCACCGATTGAAGACCAAAAATCAAAACCCCTCCTCTATGCCGCCCTAATATCATCTTCAAAACATCAGCGGTTAGCGGCCCAGGTCGCTCTACCTCTGGCTTTTGCTTACTTACCAACTTCGACTCCTTGTCCGTCAAGAGGTATCACTCGTCCGGGGTATTGATCCCATAGCTCCCCGTCCAACTCCCTGCCAGCAGCCTTTTTCCCCACTCTGACCGCCATTGTGTTGTCGTCTAGCCAGTGGTATTTGCCATAATTACCTGGGGTGGCCTTCAAAGTACCTCCGTGCGCACCGTCTTTGAAAGCTCTGCCTGTGAGCGTGTCCGGTGCATCGAAGATAGGAGTAGGCTGCCATTCTCCCCATTGCTTGAAGAGAAACGGCACGGGTCTGCGCCCAGAACGGTATCTAGTGTCGCCAAGAGGTTGTCTGGCACATCCACAGCCTCCCCGCATCTCGCCCAGGAGTTTGCCGCCTTGACACCTTTCGCACGGGTTTGTACTGCACCTATCGCGTATATCCCTTACCCAATCAGGGTGCATTGGTCTAGCACCTGGCCCCGATTCACCACCAACGATAACCCAGTCGATCCCTGTGAGATCGAGACTCGGTAATGGACCAAGAAGCGGCTCCAAGGACAAGAAGCGCACAGCCGCCGGGGTGTCACGCAAATGATCTGCACGGAACGTATAGCGGTCACTCTCTATCGACACGCCCAACCACACATTTGGCAAGGGGAGACAGTACTGGCACGTCGAGACAGGTGACCCGCCATGGTCGCAGTCATAGTACCCCTGAACCCATTTAGCCATTATCTGCGGGCGCTTTGTCAGGATCTGGAATGTGTGTTGTGGTGCATTTGCCATTACATCGAAGACTGATCTTCTAAACTCATCTGGAACATCAGGATGGAAGAGGTCGCTCATTGAATTGACGAAGATCCGCCGTGGTCTTTTCCACCTCAAGGGCTGATCAAGTCGCTCGGGCACCAGGCGTACCTCTCCGGTGAATACTCCGTTGACGGCGAGCCCCTGGTAAATCGGATGCGCAGATAACCGACCAGATGCCTCTCGTGCCGCATAGCAGTTTTCGCAACCTGGTGACACGGCTTTGCACCCAACCAGCGGGTTCCATGTCTCGTCGGTCCACTCAATCTTGGTAGCCATTAGCTGCCCTCACTTCGTCACCAATTGCCAAGAGCAGTCGCCGCCCAGACTCACCCAGCGAATCTCGCATGTATGCCATTTGCAGGTCGAACGCATATCCCTCTTGTAGGTAAATTCCCCCCAAGGTTTCAAAGAACTGTGCCTGCTGCTCTCCATCCATTTGCCAAAACAGCTCCGCAAGCTGTTTCCCGTCTACGGAGAGAGAAAGGCCACCTTCACCCGAAATGGAGGCTTCTCCTTCGTCGTTACTGATAACTTTCGCAACTTGAGTCATCACAATCTCCTTATTGGTTTGTCGCAATGTCTGTATGTACTGTTTTCAGATCCTCTTTCTTGCCAGCTTCTTCGCTAGTTTCTGGCGTGCGCTTAGGTCTTCCCCTCCCCAAAACCCATCGACTTCGCCCGTTGCTTCGGCATAGGCCAAACATTCATCCCGCACGCCGCACCCTCCGCAGATGCTCCTGGCCAATGAATACGGGTCGCAGGACGACTTGGTTTTTTTATTGACAATCGTCGGGTAAAAAATCCAGGGTGGCATACCAGCGCACCTGCGATGGTTCCACCACTCGTACTTTTCGCTTATGGACACACTCCCTGTTACGACTGCAAAGCTTCGCCGCTCGCTCTCTGGCTCGTTTGCAAAATCTTCTCTAAAAACCTTGGTCATGTGGCTCCCCTCTTTTTGCTGTCCTATATATGTATGCACCGCCACCAAATCAGGTGCCGGATCACTTATGCAATCCGACACCTGGATGGAAATGGTTAGAAATCAACGAAGCTCTCGTCGATGACAATGGCGGCCTCGGCCACGCTTCGTTTGTCGTCAAGGAGCTGCTTGACTACCGCTAGACCTTCAGTCCGTGTCAGCTCGCTCAACTTCGCAACAGAGCGCCCGGCGATCTTGGACACATACTGCCCACGCACCGTCTGAACCATCTCCAGCTCATTCATTAGCTCTCTCATGAGCGTTATCTGCTTCTCCCCCGCCATTTTCACTCCACCCGCTGTAGCCACAACTACGGTCGGCTCAGCAGGAGCAGCACTCTCTCCTCGATCCGCATCGTCGTCCTCGCCGTGATATTCAGGAAGTGGTTCAGTTTCCTTGACGGTTGTTCTCGTGATCTCGCCTGTTTCGACGTTGACGGCCACATTTTGACCTGTTGTCGTGTCAGTGACACTTGCTGCCGTTACGTTTACGGCCACGTTTCCGCCGCTCTCGCTTTTGACCGCTTCATCTTCTATTTGGCTCATAACCGAAGCTTCAAGGTGCTCTCCCTTACTCCACAGGCTCAGTGCCACACCGAACCGCATTGCTGCGTTACGAAGCGCATCAGAGACCAATTCCTTCTGAATATCTTCGGTATCTTTCGCCACCGAGCCAACTCCTGGCCTAGTCACTCCACCCACTGTGAGATTGATCCACATGATGTACTTCTTGTCATCGGGAGATACGCCAACCCGTGGAAAGCTATTCTCATCAAGTGCCGCTGGCTCCCAAGTCCACTCTGGGTCTGCAAGTATCAGTCGGTTAGTTACGTCGGCATGACCAACGAAATCAAGGTGAACGTGCTCGCTCGATATAGAGCTTCCACACACTGAGCACTTCATTTTGTTGTGCTTAGGGCACACCTTGCTTTGTGCCTTGCGACAGTCAGGGCACGATACTCGTGGCAGCTTGCCGATAAGTTCCGCTGGGAATGGTGCTCGTAGTACATTGCTCATTTCTACGTCCATCGGGATTCCTCCTGTTTAGGTTCTTGCTTTATATGTATGCACCGAAAATGGATCTTTTCCTCACGGTAAAAAAGTGAGAGTTTTACAGCCAGAAGGAACGTCTGAGATAACACTCGCCAGGTTTTACCGGGTTCTAATTGCAACCCGGACGTAATGCCGCCCGTATATCAACCCGACGAAACTCGCATTTACAAAGCAAATGGCAGTATTTTCAACCAGGTTCGAGAACCAAGCGCTTTCTCACACGCAGTTACCAACTATGTCTGGATCGAAGCATTCGTTGAGCGCAGTGTCCCAACATCTCGCAACGGTTCGTGACCCGTTGTATAACTGTTCAGCTCTATCGCTGCACCACACCCGATCTATTTCACTCAGCGAAACAAACCGTTTTCTATCTCTCTCGTTGCCCGGCCCACCGCAAAACCAGCCATTGCCGAGATTTATATGGACCGGATAACCGCCACGGTTGGGAATTTGTGTCCGTGCTGCATGCTCGCTCTTCATCGCTCTAATATCCCCCTCCGTCCGAATGAATACGGGGAAAGGATTCGATCTCCTCCCCCTCTTGGCACATCTGGCCCGCCGACCGTCGTTGAAGTATTAGGCCGCCGATTGAATCGAGAGCTAAACCACTGGGCCAGTGTTTCTCAAGGTCTTTCAGGATCTTGACAATTTTGGCCTCTGGGTATTTCCCAACTTCCACGCAAACAGGATCAGTGGTCATCTGGCCACTCCCGTTCCCAACGCCCGGGATCGCCTCCAAACCATTCACGGAGCTCTGCTGCTCGTGCCTCCCGTACAACGAATATGCCCACAAAGACGAATCCAGCTAAACAAACGAGTGCAACGACTGTGATAATGCCAGACAGGAGCGACAGAAGGTCCCTCGCCAACATCCAAAAAGTCAACAGGAGCAAGAACAGAGAGCTCATGACTGCTCCTCGTGTCGAACTCGCATGTGTTCAGTAAGTAACTTTGTGTATTTGTCACACAGTATTTGCGTCGACGTGTAGCCCGCAGACCCTGCCACGATCCCATTCAGGAGTTCTACGCGCTTGCCTATTTCAACCGTGTGGCGCTGGCAGGTTTTACAAATCTTGGTCTTTTGCATTACGCTCCCACTCGTTCTTCTTTTGCGTCCAGTCGCTCCAAAAATCGAGTCGTTTCCTCGATCATGCGCCGCAGGTCTTGCTTGGCTCGAGAAGCGCGGCCCTCTAACTCTTTTACGGGTCGCCCCGCATCCCCGTAGGATCGGCAAAATGCGTTAAGTGCTTCCGCACTATCCTCGAGCGACCCCCATTCCAGCTTTTCCCCATGAAGACCGTGGGCGTATATATCTCCACCCGGTAGATGTATGCCGGTAAGTTGTTGTAGTCGATTAAGTGTGCGCTTTGCATCGCCCTCTGGACGTTCTTCCCGTTCAGCCAAGCCTTTCGTAATCCCCTCTCCGATGAGCTTCATGCGCTCTAGTCGTTCGGCTTTCAGATCCTGGGATCTCATGGTGTCCTGTTTTTTGACAACCTCTAGTAGGAGATCCATATCAATCTCAGCCTCACGCAACTCCGCTCGGACCACAACATCCATCCGCACTTTGGTCCTGGGGTTCACGACCATGAGGCCCCACCCTGGAGGAAGCTCTTCTGGTTTCGCCACCGTCAGATCCGGCACCACAAGCCACCACCTGTGTGTATGGGAAAACCACCACTCGGCTTTGTCTATCTGATCCAGTTCGTGTAACCAGTCGGAACGCGAAATCTTGATTTCATTGGTAGTCAGGGGCGCGGTGCTTGTAAAACAGGCCCGTTTCCCCATCCCCCTTTCAATCCGTGCGTGCGGTTTTCCCGCACACGGCTTACAGACGGTCTTCGTGACATGGTTACGCCGCCTTCGGGTAACGAATAGTGCCGTGCAAGTGATACAGGCCCTGGTCTTTGAACCAGGCTGATGTCCAGCGATCTGCTTGACCTTTACGTAGGTTGCGGCCTCGCTTCTTTACCAGCATACGGAAGAGCCGCCACCAGACGTATTTGTCAATCTCACTGAACTTTCTAGATGCGTTGCCGCTACCAAAGTAGTTGCCCCATCCTCTGAGGAATAGGTTCAGTCGTTTGATGACGACCTTCAACTCCTTGCCCAATTGGCTTCGATCAGTCATGGCCTTGATTTGTGCTCGGGCATGCTTCATGGACTTTACAGATGGCCAGCGCTGGAGGTAGTAGCGGACTATCCGCTTCTGCTCCCAGAGCCTGCCGGACATCCGGGCATGAAGATGACAACCAAGAAAATCAAAGCCT
>DAIDHF010000044.1 GCA_027452005.1 Acidimicrobiales bacterium | reverse complement strand
TTCCGCCGTCGGCACCGAGAAGAGTGTAACCGTGGCCATCTTTGGTTGACGCAATAGCGTCAATGGGCGACCTGAGGTCAACATTCGCGGCCGAACCGTAGTACTGGGCCTGGCCAAACGTGAAGACGTTCCCGGCAGATGACACGAGCCAGTATGAGTCTAGGGAGTTAGGCAGGGATGCAATGGCAACGATTGGACTGGTCAGGTTCTCACCGGCCAACGAACCACTGTACCTGGCATCCCCGAACGCATAGACCCCGCCGTTTGAGGTGGCTAGCCAGTACCCACCTCCGCTAGATGTCGGGGCGATTCCAACCACAGTATCGGTGTTGTCTAGTGCAGGACTACCAGCCAGCCCTCCAAAGCTCTGTGCGTCTCCAAAGTGAAGGACTGACCCGTCGGAGCGGGCTAGCCAGTATCCGCCCGCGTCGGGGGTAGCAGCAATTGAGACCACTGGAGAGCTGGTCCAGTTCAACGCAGATTCTCCGAAGAATTGGGCATCTCCAATGGGCTCTACCTGTCCGGTTGACGAGGCAAGCCAGTATCCTTGACCATCTAAACTCGACGCGATAGCGACCACGGGCGATTTTAGAGGGCCGGGGGAGGAAGTCACTAGGGCCTGGGCTCCACAAGAAGACAGCCAGTCGTTGCTGGTTACAGTTAGAGTCGTCTCATTTTGTCCAGCACATCCGATCGATATGTATCCACCAATGACACTCGGCGCCGGAGAGGGTACATTAGTTAGCTGCCAGTCCTGGTTGAGACCTAGTACGTCGAGGTGGACTACATTAACCGAGCTGGCTGCCGAGGCTGGCTGCACCCTAAGTCTTACGGCGTCTATGTGATCTGACAACCAGTCTGTAGGTAGTTTTACGACCGTTCTGACCTCACCGGTACCAACCAGTGGATACTGGCTTCCCAGGTCACTCTCATACCACGTGCCCACGGTGGTTCCACCAGTAGACTGGTTGATCGTCGGTGACAACTCCAGGTCTACCGAGATTGACGCCACGTCAGTTCCGGTCGTGTTCAAGTCGATGTACGCGTACTGGTTAGCGTCACCGGGTTCGGGTGACTCCGGGCTGGTCGAGAGGTCCGTGTACCACCGTGAGATCTCTTCTCCCATGACCTGATAGGTCCACGAGTTCTGGTCCATGGCTACCTCACGGGCCTGGCCAGGGGCCGGTCCCTGGATGGGCGGAAATTGAAATCTAAACGGAGTAGTCCCCTGATCGGACAGGTAATTGTTGCCCGTGGCCACTCTCATGATTGGATGATTCCCGTCCCAGGTACCCGAAAACGGAGCACTGGAATCTTGTAGGGAGTCCTCACTGTCGGGGTACCCGGTCAAAGGCTCGGCGCCCCACAGATAGGTTGCATTGGAAATTGAACCACCCGAAGACACCGTCATTGAAAAGATCGTGTCAATATCGGTCTGTCGACCCCACTGACCTCCCTCCACGAAGGGCAAAAAACCGAGCCCTGAATCATGGTGAGAAAATATCATGGTATAACTCAAATCAGTACTACTCCCAGGTCCACGAGTCGAGTTGCAATTCTCTAAGAGCGGGGTGTCCTGGAGGGCAGAAGTTGATCTTCCATAGAGAATCGGAGCGTACTGGTCGCACATGTACATTGGATTGGACGGGGTAACTACCATGAGATTTTCGCCCAATAGGTTGATAGTTGGAGCGGTGTTTCCGGTCTCCGAGAGTTGTGAATCAACTGCCACGGTTACCGTGTGGGGTCCAGTTGTGATCGGTCCAACAAAGGCCGCGTAAGTAAACGGACTCGCCCCGTAGAACAGAACTACTTGAATTGGGGTGCCGTTATCAACTGTTACGTCAACCACCGTTGAACTCGGATTTGTAGCTCCAAAGTTAGTACCTGGAGAATCAAGTGCTAGTTGCAAGACTCCTTCACCCAATTCAGAAGTTGCACTAGGTGTAAACGAGGAAAACTCGCCTGGCGAATAGGGACCCGACAACGATCCCGGGTTAGACACGTTTGAAGCCACATACGCATCTACCGTGTTAGTAATCGGCTGTGTACCCGATGGGAGGTGAGGCCCGTCGGTGAACCCAGGTAGGGTCGGATCAAAGGCGTCAATGGGTAGTTGGCAGGCCGACGGACCTGAACAAGCCTGGGAAGAAAACGTTAGGTTCTCAATAGCAAAGAACACTCCCGAGGAGCTTCCAGGACTGTAAAGGGCAAATGCGGCAATGAAACACGAGGATACCTCACAGTCAACAGCCCCGGAATCTGTGTCGAACTTGGCCGCTGCGACAAGAGTGGTTTTAGCAACACCAGAAGAATCGGAAAACACTATTGAATTAGCGCGACTATTACATCCTCCGTTGAGTAACTTCAATGCCTCAGGCCCACACTCGACGACCACGAACGTACTTGCTGGGATGGTACCGGAAACGACCACCGATAGCACTTGGCCGTCGACCAGGTTGCTCGCCGGAGATACCATAATATGCACCCCATTTCCTGCGGCCTCGCTGGGAACGTGAGAGCTAACTGCAAGTGTGGAAACGGAAACGATGGTTACAACTATTGGTAAAAGTCGTAAAATTCCAAGACGAGCTCTCGTTGTTTTTGAGCCATGTCTCTTGAAACGACCCGATTTGGATTCGATTATATTCATATAGCCTCTAGCCTAGATGTGAGACGACCCAATAGGGAACCCGGAATTACTTTTTCAGCCACCTGGGGATTTTAGAGACATTGAGTAGAAAATAAAAATAAACCATGCCTGGATCCCGTTGGGTAAACTACGACTCCCGAAGATGACAGGTCCGAGCGGGCGCATTTTGTGTTCAGCACTTCGGCAATCCGCCAGAATGATAACAAAGTTCACTGAATGATTCGAAAGTGCTCACACAAGTTATAGGCTAACCGAGTTACCTGGAAGACTTTCCTATAGAAATAATTTGCGATTTGGCGGCTAATTTGAATCCGGGTTATCTAGTGAAAACTAAACGGGTGTTGCGCACAGGCAAGTAACAGACACGTTGCGTACATCCACTGAAACTCAGTTGCAGGCTCAGTGGTCCAGATCTAGAGAGGATGACAGGTACGCTCAGAGTAACGGAACCGGACGGGTAAATAGGTAGATCAATGGGTGGCTTGCCAAATGGCCTAGTTGTTGCACGTACGTTGGAGCGGACAGCACCAATCTCCTTAAGGCCGTTGGATGTCTCTACTGAAATTGGAACTCCGAATCCATCACTTCCAGCTGGAAGATGATTCCCGCCATATAGGTGCATCTTTGCGACAAGAGGACGAAAGGTCACTCTGAGAATTTGTGGTGAATTTGTTGTCAGCACCGCCGTTACACCAACTTCCGATTCAGGGAAGATTTGTCTGATTGAAATTGACTTCGAAGAAAGATTGCTACAGTTAGAGGATATGAAGGCAACTAATGATAAGCATATCGTGAGTGTAAGAGAAAATACCGTACTTGATCGCGTGATCGGAACGTGCGTCCTAACGCTCAAGGTCAAGAACTTAGAAATCTTTCAGTTGATAGAACGCGTTGGGTCATACAGACCGATGATGGCTGATTGTTAGTAATAGAGCAGATTCCTGCTACCAAAAAGAGTGCAGCGCCGAGAATATTCTTAGCAACTATACTACTGGGATCAGTAAGATCTGAGGCAATTTGTGATTGGCTCAGTCCAGATAGAACACCGTAATTAAAATCAGATCCATCGTAGAAGACTTTATTCCCGATATCGAGAAACGGTACCCCCCATTGGCTCTGATCAAATGAAGAGAAGTCATTCCATAGCTCTAGCTGAGCGAGTGTGATCTGCGATATATGTTGGCTGTCGTTGCCGAAACGCTCAACCATTTGAAAATCAAGATACGGGCTTTGATAACTGGCTCCGTGGAAAGAGAAAGTTGAGATATTAGCGACAGACGATTGTAGCTCTGCAAGATGACTGAAAGTTCCAAATTGGGAAAACGCAACGACGATCGCCCACCTCATTGCGGCGCAGTTTTCACAATATTCTCCCCCGACATAGAGAGCTGCTGGGGTAGTTCCTTCCATAAGCATGTTCTGATTTGACAAGATATAAGGTTGATAGACCGAGTCAGGAATATTCACGTTTTGAAACAGGGCCGGTGACAGACTTGAGAGTTCAGACGTAAGCGAAGTTGGAGCTAATGTTTCCGGATCTGATTCGAGTAAAGCTGGCGGTCCCGGTAGAGAATCCAACTGGTCTGGATATACTGAACTTACCGCAGGTATCGAATCGGTCGGTTGGGATTCTACGGTCTCCAGTGTATTGAGTTGCAAGTTTGATAGCTTGTGAGAAACTCCTGAAACTAAGCTTGTAGAAATAGCCAATGACAAAGCAATTACCACTGTAATCGTGATAACCCAGATTCTTGAAGGGCGTGTGCTACTCTTTCCCTTACTAAGCTGATTTATCGTAACTATTTTGCCATTCGAATCTCTCCTAAAAAGTCGTCCATCATCAGCTTGGAATGCTGGTTTGCCGTCGAAACCTCGTTCCCACCTTCCCATTAGAGGACTTGACCCCAGGATTGATTCACAAGTTCTATCGTACTTTGTTCCAAGACTGATGCCAAGAGAAAATATCGATGATGCTTTCAAGTAGTGTCTCTTCGAGGGCACCAAGGCCCGCGACAGCCGGCTTCCGGTCACTAAGGAAGCTCGGGTAATCTTTGACTTCGTCGGTAATGAAGTCCTCTGCGGCGACCACAAATGGGATGATCTGGAATCTGCTTGGCAGGTTTTTAGCGCGGCAACACATTCCTGGGTGACCTTTCGACGCTCCTCACCCCGCTGAAGTCCGATGACTCACTTTGCATCCGATCGACTTTTCGAGGCTCCATCCCTCCTTCGGCAGACTTTTAGGAAGGCCAGGTTATCTGCATAATCACGCCACTCCTAGTGGGCCGCCCGGGGCTCGAACCCGGCACCTTGGGATTAAAAGTCCCCTGCTCTACCCGATGAGCTAGCGGCCCGGGTATAGCCTAATATCTCCACGACTGGTTTGAAAACTCCGAAATTACCCTCGGTGCCAACGCATAACGGTTTTTTTCTATGTCACAGGTTGTCAAGTTAGAAATTTGGTTAGTATTCAATAAACCTATAAGGGGGAACCTTACATTGATCAGAAAATTGAAAAGAACAAGGCCTTTTAATATCGTCATGTTGACTGTGGGTCTTGGATTACTCCTTGTGAGCTGTACGAACGGATCTGAAGTTGGCTCAACTTCCCTTGGTCTGTCAGGCCCAGGTGGAACATATAGGTACCAAGACGGTTCGAACGGAAAGGCAATGGACATCCTTCCGGCGGGGGAGAACGGTCTTGTAACAAAGGATGCCTTTTCAGAGTTTGCTACCAGCAAGATACGTCCGGCCAACTCTATAAATCAGCTATCAATGTATGACAATTTTATATACGGGGCACCCTCGGTTACAGACAAGAGTCTAAACAAGTACTTTCTCGACGAGTCATTCGGAGTGCAAAACAATCAGGTTGCTGAGACTGAAACTCCCAACAAAAAGGTTCCCGTGAAGATCTATATTGACAAAAGCGGGATACCTCATATCTACGGGGCCAGCCTGTCGGCCATGGCTTATGGGGCTGGATATATTGGTGCCCAAGACCGTCTCTTCTTCATGGATGTCCTTCGCCACTACGGGCAAGGGGACCTCATGTCTTTTGTCGGTAACTCCTGCGACTATGAGAGCATGGACTATGCCGCAATAATGTCCAAGGCCTATACGCAACGAGACTACCAGGCACAGCTGAATTCATTGAAGACTCGTTTCGGCCAACGAGGCGCACAGCTGTTGTCAATGATTGATAGTTACGTAAAGGGCGTAAACCTGTACATCTCCGAAGCTCTAAAGAATAGCTCCATGATGCCCTTTGAGTACAGCGCTCTAGATCTAAAACCAACTTACTGGAAGCCTACCGACGAGGTAGCAATCTCAACCCTTATTGCCCTTGAGGCCACAGGTGGTGGTAACGAAATCCAGAACTCGGCCCTCTTGGAGTACTTAGATAGCCGGTATGGAGCTACAAATGGCATGGCCATCTTCAACGACATGAAAGAACAGAACGATCCCGCAGCACCTACCGTGATCAGCACCCGGTATCCTTACATGATCCCCACGTCTGTCAACCCAGCGCTCACCGCACTTCCCGACAACGCGCCAACTTCCCTGACCGACTTAGCCGGGGCACCCCCTGAGTTCACCGCCAATTGCACCGGAGGAAGTTCAGCCCAGGCCCAGTCCAGCAACGGAACAAACTCAAACGCGTTTGGCAATCAGATAAACTCGGCTACCGGATCATCGGCTGGGCCAATAACCTCGGGTGGCCCGCCTCCCACCAACCCAGCCAACGCACCAAGTCAGAGTTCTACAAGTCCTCAGGCCCTAGCTTCTAGTGAAGTTGTCAACGCAGTCGGGTCACTTTCAAAGTTGTTTTCAAATCGCTCGGACTCTGAATCAAATGCGGTTGTGGTGTCGGGGAGTCTTACTAGATCGCATCACCCACTGGCCGTGTTTGGTCCTGAGCTTGGATACTATGACCCAGAGGTCCTCATGCAAGAAGATCTCCACGCTCCAGGGTATGCCGCCTCTGGGGCCAGCTTCCCCGGCGCCAATTTTGAAGTAGAGCTAGGTCGGGGCACCGACTATGCCTGGTCTGCCACAACCGCTAGTACCGACCAGGTGGACATGAGAGTTGAAAAGATCTGCAACCCAACTGGAGGTATCCCCGACCCCCAGGGTACCTACTATCTCTTCAAGGGCAGGTGCATTGCAATGAATCGCCAGGTATTTTCCGAGTCAACAAATGGGACTACCTCTGACAACGCATCCAACACAATTACCCGGGTTGTCTATTCAACTGTCCATGGCCCCGTCCAGGGGTGGTCAAGCGTCAACGGGGCCCCGGTGGCGATATCTCGACAAGACGCTACGGCCGGACACGACATCGACCAGTTTGTGGGGTACCTAGATTTTGGAATGCCTTCGGTATCAGGAACTCCCAAGGGCTGGATGGGGGCCGTGTCGAAGATTGCATATTCGTTTAACTGGTTCTATCTAAATACATCTGACATCGCCTACTATGTATCCGGAAGGGATCCAATTCGAAATCCACATGTAAATCCTAACTTTCCAACATGGGGGACCGGCAATAGTGAGTGGCAAGGATTCCTATCTTTCCAGGACCACCCTCACGCCATAGATCCACCGAGCGGTTACTTGGTAAGTTGGAACAACAAACCAGCCCCAGGTTTTTCAGCAAGTGACGATCTTTATGCCTGGGGACCGGTCTTTAGATCCCAGCTTCTCACCAACGGACTCGTGGCATCTTTGAAGGCACACCACAATAGATTAACCCGGGCCCAGGTTGCCCAAGTGGCCGAGAACGCTGCCACACAAGACCTAAATGGTTACACATTGATAGATCCCTTGTTCAACTTGATCGGACCAAGCCTGAACTCGTCAATCCCCACCGGAGTAGACGAGATGATAGGTCAGCTCCAATCGTGGGCGGCGCAAGGCTATCACCGCCGCAAGTCCTCTCCTCAGTCAACCCAGTACACCAACAGTTCGGCGATTGCGATATGGGATCAGGTTTACCCCAGTCTTGTCGAGGGATTTTTCAACTCAATATTTGGTCAAGGGGGAGTAACAAGTTATGAAGGACTAGATAGTGGCTACAAGATTGTTTCGATGGCATTTGCAGAAACCCCCAATGACTCAGGAATACACGACGGCGACGGCTTCTACTCGGGCTGGGAGGGTTATCTTCTAAAGGCAATTGAGCAGATCCAAGGTCAACGGGTTGCCCAGCCTTTCTCTAGTGCCCTTATGGCTAACCTTTGCCAGGGGGCTAATACTAAAAGTACGTCGTCCAACATTGGCGGGGCGGGTCTGATCGCCAGCTGTCAGCAAACAATAATCACGGCACTTGAAAGTGCCTTTAGTAGTCTGACGGTTGACAACGGGGGTTCGACTGACGTTGCCGCTTGGACCCAGGACAATAACACGGTGGCTTCCTCAGTCATACATGGGACTCAGATAACCTTGCCCATGTTCGACCAGATCGAATTTGAACAGGCCGGGGCCATTGCCCTCCCTTCTATGAGCTGGGAGAACCGGCCAACCTATCAACAGGTCGTGGAGTTTCCAAAGTCGATTTCTGGTTGACTTATAAGTTCAATCAAGTCATCCTTGCTTGAAGTTACCGCCAAAAGACTAAGGGTGTTGTGGGTAACGGCCTCGACGTAGTCGTCTGGGAAGCCCGCAATACAGTCCAAGGGAAGAACCACGTTATAGCCGAGGTTAACCGCTTCAATGACAAGGCCCAATATTGCCACATTTACCGACACTCCGGTTGCGATAATTGTTGAAACCTCACAGTGTCTCAGAGTTGCATCTAAGTTGGTCCCCGTAAATGGAGATACACCGTGGTGCCGATTGCACACGATGTCATAGGTCTCCTCGAAAAGCTCTCCACAAATCTTTGAGCCGTCGGTTCCCTCCAAAATGTGATCTGGTCGCCGGGTCATGGCTCGCAGTAGGGGCGCATTGGCACTTGAGCCTCGCAGGTCACCCCTAAAGCTGGCCGTGCAATGTACAACTGGCAACTTGGCCGTTCGGCCAGCTTGAAGAAGTTCAGAGATGTTTTGGATGAGGTTTGCCCGTCTGGCTGCCTGAACCAACTCTGGGAAGGGCGAGTAATCGCCAATGGTTCCCGACTGGACCTCCATGGTAACCAGGGCGGTATTGGTCGGTCTGACCAGTTCATTTAGACCTATTGGCATTGCTTGTGACTTTTCTGGTGGCTCAAGCCAACAGCTTTATTGCCATCCAATGCCAGACTCACTTCAGCTATGCCCAAAGGCCGCCCGAAGGGCCAGTCCGGTCCCATCAAGAATCATCCCTGACCAGTGTGACACGACCTAACATCTTCGCGACTAAGCCCCGGACCGCGACTGCCCTGATGGCTAAAGCCACCAGTCCCCTCGGGGTGTTTTGATGGATCCAAGTTCCTAAAGACACGTGTTGCCAATGGGACTTATCTGATACTGGTTGACTGAAAGGTTTTTGGCACTAGCTAACCTGGTCCCAAAGGGCTGTGGCCGAGCGCACAATTCCCTGGGCATCAAGTCCGAGGTTCGCCAAGATCACGTCAGGTTTGGCCTGGGAGATATAAGAACTCGGTACCCCTAAATTGACCGCTGGTGGTGCCTTGGCGGGTCCGACCTTTGCAATCATCGTGGCAACAAGGTACGATCCGGCACCCCCTAGGACGAGGCCGTCTTCAACCGTTAGTAGTGCCTTGTGGGCTATAGCGTCCTCGACTAGATCTGGGTCTAGAGGTCTGATAACCCTGGGGTCCCACACGGTGCACTCAATTCCCTTGTCCGCCAACTCGTCTGCGGCCTCAAGGGCTGGTTCGACCATCTTGCCAACCGCCACTATTGCCAGCGCGTTTTTAGAGTCCCCTTGGGCTGGCTGGGCAACACGTACCCTCCGGGCATTTAGTCCAGAACCGACCTGAGTACTGGAAAGTATCGGCCCCAGAGTCTTGGGGAACCGAATGACGCACGGACCACCACAGTCCAGGGCGGTCTCGAGCATTTTTGAAACTTCACCGACTGACGAGGGTGCGAACACCTTCATGTCTGCAATGGCCAAGCTCAAGACCATGTCAAATATCCCGTGGTGGCTGGGGCCGTCATCACCGGTTATCCCCGCCCGGTCTAACACGAACACCACTGACTGGCCGTGGAGTCCGACGTCTAAGTTTGCCTGGTCGAAAGCTCGCGAGAAGAACGTTGAGTAGACACAGACCACGGGCTTGAGCCCTCCCATGGCCATGCCTGCAGCGCTCGTAACAGCGTGTTGCTCGGCAATGCCCACGTCTAGAAACCGATCGGGATACTTGTCTTGGAACTTGAGCAAGCCCGTTGGGCCGGGCATTGCGGCCGTTATTGCTACAATCGACTCATCTGTTGAGGCTAAATTGACCAGGGCATCGGAGAAGGCCTCGGTGTAGGACCCACGCTCGATTTGAGCCGAGGATCCACTCGAGGGAGCTGACACCTTTAGGTCGTGGAGGCGATGAACCTCATCCTCAACCGCTGGACCGTATCCGTGACCCTTTTCGGTTAGAACGTGAACAACTATCGGTCCTTCTTCCCACTCGGCAGCGTTATGGAAAGCATGCTCCATAGACTCGATGTCGTGGCCGTCAATTGGACCCGTGTAGCGCACACCCAGGGCCTCGAAGAACACGTGGGGCTCTACCATCTCCCTAAGTGCCGCCATGAGCCCATGGACACTGGTATATGCTATTCCACCCACGGCCGGTAAGTCCTTTAACATCTGCCGTAACCGCTGGCGGGTATGGACGTAAGACGGATTTAGACGAAGTCTCGTTATGCTCTCTGAAAGTCGAGATATTGTTGGAGCATAAGATCTCCCGTTGTCGTTGAGGACGACAATGCATCGACTCTTGCTGTGTCCCAGGTTGTTGAGGGCCTCATAGGCCATCCCACCGGTCAAGGCCCCGTCTCCGATTATTGCCACCACGTGTCTTTGGGCATCACGATCAGAACCGGTTGAGACCTGGAGCGACTCGTTATCTAGCGCACCCGAACTCGAAGAAGTGATCTTCTGGGCAACCGATAGCCCGTGTGCGTAGGACAATATAGTTGAAGCATGGCTATTTTCAACCCAGTCGTGTTCCGACTCGGCCCGATTTGGATAGCCAGCTAGCCCTCCTTGTTGTCTGAGAGTTACAAACATGTCTCGTCGTCCGGTGACGATCTTGTGAACGTAAGCTTGGTGGCCAGTATCCCAAAGGATCATATCGCGTGGAGAGTGAAAAACCCGGTGCAAGGCGATGGTAAGCTCGACCGCCCCCAGATTTGAACCCAGGTGCCCGCCGGTCTTGGTGACGGCATCCACGATAAACTCCCGAACTTCAGCACACAGAGTGGTTAATTCCCGATAAGTAAGACTTCTGAGATCTTCCGGACTATTTATTGATTCAAGCACCTAAAATTACCTTACTTGTCTTTGTGACCGTCCTTGAAATCGAGAAGACAACTGGTGAGTTGCCGACCGTCAATCACCACATCAACCTGGAGTTTTAGCAGTTTTTTAGGACATTAAACCTTTAATATGAATTGTGGCAGATTTTTGGAGGGCATGCCGGGCAGTTTGTGATTTCAAATTTTCTCCCGAGTTCGTCAGTTCTTCTGGGACTTCCTGATGTCCGTCAGGCAGTCCCGAGCAACGTAGATACCCTGCTAGATAACGACTTATGACGGTAGCGACCAAACCCTCGATGAACACGGTAAGTAGTCAATGGGTTCGGTCTCAATTTGATTTAGGATGGCCGGGTATGCAGGAAGCATCTATCGACGATCTGACCGGCCACGGTGGGGACCACGTTGTTGAGGCCCTAACCAGATTTGGGGTCGAGGAGATCTTCACCCTGTCTGGGGGACACGTATTTCCAATCCACGACGCCTGTTTTCGGCGCGGTGTCAAGATATATGACGTTCGCCACGAACAAAGCGCCGGGTTTGGAGCTGAGGCCATGGGAAAGCTCATGCGCCGACCAGGGGTGTGTGTGGTCACCGCCGGACCAGGTCTGACCAACACGATCTCGGCAATAGCCAGTGCCTCCTTCAACGGGTCACCCATGGTTATTATCTCAGGCAGAGCCGGACAGGCCCGGTGGGGCCAGGGATCCCTCCAAGAGATTGAACACATTCCTCTCGTCGACTCGATTACCAAGTCAGCAACCACGATATTTAGTCCAGAGGAGATCTATAAGCGCGTAGTTGAGGCGTGCAAGCAAACAAACACCCCACCTCGGGGACCGAGTTTTTTAGACGTTCCAATAGACGTTCTATTTTCATCTAGAACAGTGGGTCGGGGAGAACTCTCAGTTGAGAACTCTGTCGGTTCAAGTACGTGTGAGCCCGACTATAAGGCCGTTCAGATAGCTGGAGACTTACTGGCCAACTCTCGGCGTCCCATCTTGATAGGAGGTGGTGACATTTGGCTGGGTCGAGCCGAGGACCACTTCGTTAGTTTTGCCGAACGCTTTGAGCTTCCAACTTTTCAGAACGGGCAGGGTCGAGGGATCTTAGGATTCGATCACCCCCTTAGTGTGTCAAGATCTAGACACATGCTCAAAGAAGCAGACCTCGTAATAGTCGTGGGAACCCCACTCGACTTTCGGCTCGGGTTCGGCCGTTTTGGTGGGGCCAAAGTCGTGCACCTGGTTGACAGTCCAGACAAGGTGGCAGGCCACGTGGAGGGAGCTATAAGCCTGGTTGGTAACCTGGCCGACTCCCTAGAGGCCCTCTCTATCCGTGCCCAAGAGGTCGAAAGAAAAAGCACAAGTCAAGCCCAAGGAAGAACTGCCAAGAAGAGCTGGCTTGATGAGCTGGCCGGGATTGACCGGGCGGCGTGGGAGGCAGATATAGAGGTGTTCAATAGCCCAAATACCCCCATCCATCCTCTTCGGATCTTCGGCGATCTAGATCGTGTTATAGATCGTGACGCAATAGTGATTGGGGACGGTGGTGATTTTGTCTCCTTTGCGGGCAAGTACGTCAAGAGCTATAAGCCTGGGTGCTGGCTTGATCCCGGGCCCTACGGTTGTCTCGGGACGTCTGCTGGATACCTCATGGCCGCTCGGGCGGCTTTCCCAGATCGCCAGGTAATCGGACTCATTGGAGACGGGGCATTTGGATTTAGCGGCCTCGACGTGGACTCGTTGGTGCGTCACAAGATGGCCGTGGTATTAATAGTTGGCAACAACGGGATCTGGGGACTGGAAAAGCATCCCATGCGGGCCATTTACGGTTACGACGTAGCCTGTGATCTTCAGCCGGGCTGTCGCTACGACCAGGTTGTTCAGGCCCTGGGAGGGGCAGGTGAGACCGTTGAAGACCCCGACCATTTTGCCCCGGCTCTAGAGCGGGCTCTGGCCAGCGGGGTTCCGTATTTGGTAAATGTCATTACCGATCCCAACGTGATCTATCCGAGGAGTTCAAACCTGGCCTAGTCACGAGTCCTTAGGTAATTTCAGCGGACATTTCTATTCATGCTCTCGGAGAAAGTCCGAGCGTTTTACCACAACTCGTGAGATGGTTGCACGGGCGACTTGAGTCCGGTTTGAGATTAGAGAGCACTCAAAGACGCACCTTCGTCGAGAGTACTCAACTAGTGTGGCAGAGATCTCGAGATCGTCGCCTATAAAACTCGGGGCCAAGTGGTCGAGCTGAACCGTGTGTCCGACCGAGGTCTCATCTTGGTCGAGGTGGCCGTCTATGACAAGGCAGGTGCCCTTCTCGAAGAGGGCTAAGACCTTGGGGGTAGCCAGCACCGGGACAGACCCAGACTCAAATGCAACGGCAGAGTCTCGGCCGGTGACCTGGTAGGCGAAAGTCTTGGTTACGGGAAGTTCGGGTGGGTGCACTGGGCCTCCTTCACTGGGCCTCTCAATTGTAGGTTACTTTGCCAGGGGACTTGTCCGGAGATAGGACAAGTCGACGACTCTGGGATTAAGCTATCAGTAAAACACGAGTCTGGTTGGAAGATGATTGATCAAGAATTAGTGGGAGACACAATTGCGTACGCGAGGGGTCGCGGGGCTGACTTTGTTGAACTGTTCGCCGAGGACAAGTTTGGGCTCGGGGTTGGTTTTGACGATGGCAAGGTAGAGGAGTTGTCCTCCGGGCGTGACCGGGGAGTGGGGGTCCGGGTAATCAATGGAGACACCATCGGGTACGGATATACGAGCGACTTTTCACGGGACTCTCTGTTCAAGGCCGCCGAGGCGGCTAGTGCAATAGCCCGGTCGGCTATTGCGACCAAGGCGGTCCCGGTGGACTTTGCCGGTCACCTAGAGGGCCCGGATCCGAGGGAGACGACCCACCCGGTGGCCGGGATTCCCAAGGCTGACAAGGTCGCCCTGGCGACTCAGGCCGACCAAGTGGCTCGACAGGAGGGTTCTGAAATAGTCCAGGTCTCGGTGGGCTACGCAGACAGCCACCGATCTATCTTGGTGGCCAATTCTGACGGGCTGTGGGCCACAGACAGCCAGGTCCGGACCCGATTTATGGTGTCATGCGTTGCCCTTGGCGACACGGGGATGCAGACCGGATTTGAGGTTGCCGCCAAGACGACCGGGTTTGACCTCTTTGAAGACGTCGACGTAGCGGAGTTGGCCCGCCGTGCCGCCCAGAGGGCGATTGCTAAGTTGAGCGCTCGACCGGCCCCAGTTGGGGTCATGCCGGTCGTGATCAAGGGCGGGTCGGGGGGTATCTTGTTCCACGAGGCCTGCGGGCATGGCCTGGAGGCCGATCACATTGTAAAGGGATCCTCGGTGTACGCGAATCGACTTGGCGACCAGGTGGCCAGCAAGTTGGTAACCCTGGTTGACGACGGAACCGTAGGAAGAGAGTGGGGGACAATGGGAATTGATGACGAGGGTCATCCAAGTCGCCGTAACGTACTCATTGAAGACGGGGTCCTCGTGGACTACATGTGGGACTCGGTCCGGGCAAATAAACAGGGCCGGTCGTCGTCGGGAAACGGGCGTCGCCAGAGCTACAAGCACCTTCCGATGGTTCGAATGACCAACACGTACATATTGGGTGGAAATGACCGTGCCGAGGACATTATTGCCGACACGGACCACGGGGTATACGTTGCCAAGTTAGGGGGTGGTCAAGTCAACACGGCCACCGGGGACTTCGTGTTCGGGATGGTCGAGGCATATCTGATTGAGAACGGTCAGATCAGTGCACCCCTAAGGGATGCCAACCTGATCGGGAACGGTCCGGAGGTACTGGGCTATATAGACCGGGTGGCCGACGATTTTTCCACTACCCCGGGAACGTGTGGGAAAGATGGGCAGCAGGTCCCGGTTGGATGTGGCCAACCGACTCTCCGGGTAACCCGGGTAACTGTTGGTGGGACGTCCGGTGGCTGAGTTGGTCGACCTGGTCAACCGGGTGATCTCGTGGGCAAGGCCAGGTGAACAGCTAGAAGCCTTTGCGAGTTGGGATCGCGAGCTTGACGCCCGGGTCTACGACGGAGCTATTGAGTACCTCACTCAGGCAGAGTCTTCAGGACTAGGGGTCCGGGTCGTCCAGGGGGGACGTCAGGGGTTTGCCTATGCCGGGACACTGGAGGAGAGTGTCCTTAGAGAAGTTCTCCAAGAGGCCCGAGACAACCTAAGTTTTGCGACCCCCGACGAGTTTGTCGGGCTCTGTAAGCCCGACGGAGTCCTCCCGGTACCTTTGGAGTTGTGGAGTGACGAGGTTACCTCAATGGCCACCCAGGAAAAGGTCGATCTGGCTCTGGGTCTTGAGAAGGCCATCAAGTCGGGTGACCCCAGGATCTCCAAGGTTGAGTCATCTAACTATGCCGACGTGGCCTGGGAGGCCGCTCTGTCTTCGACTGCGGGGATAACCGTAACTAGTCGGGGAACCGGGGCATACCTGAGTGCGTACGCGATAGCAGAAGATGGACAAGACCTTAGAACCGGTGGGGGATATAGTGTTGGCCGCTCGCCGGGAGTCTTGAGTGTCGACGAGGCAGCCCGTGACACGGTGGTCCGGGCCACCCAACTCCTGGGCGCCCAAAAGCCTCCATCGGGGAAGGTTGTGGCCGTGTTGGACCCCCGGGTTAGTGCGAGTGTGCTGTCGATCATTGCAGGGACTCTCTCGGGAGATGCAGTCGAAAAGGGGAGGTCGCTTTTTGTGGGCAGGCTCGGTGAGGTGGTGGCTGATACCCGGGTGAATCTGATCGAGGACCCTACAAATCCTCTCGCATATCTGGCCTCAAGTTTTGACGGTGAGGGATTGGCCTGCAGGAAAGTGAACCTGATTGAAAACGGGGTCCTGATGGGGTACCTCTATGACTCTTACTCGGCTAGGCGGGCCGGGAAGGATTCGACGGCTTCGGCATCTCGGGCAGGGTTTGCCTCGACCCCTGGCGTTGGTTTTAGGGCTATCTCACTAACGCCTGGCAATAAGTCGCAGGACGAGATTGTATCAAGTATAGATCGAGGTTTACTGGTAACCTCTATCTCAGGGGTTCACTCGGGAGTAAACCCGATTAGTGGAGACTTCTCCGTTGGAGCCGAGGGAATCATGATAGAAAATGGTCAACTGACTAGAGCGGTAAAAGAGGCAACAATTGCGAGTTCAATACAGAAGATGCTCTTGTCTATTGTTGACCTCGGTCGAGACGTGGAGTGGTTGCCTGGACCAAGTGCTGGGGTCGCAATGGCAATTTCAGACATGTCCATGTCAGGGGCTTAGGAAGGATCTTCCCGGTTGTGGGGGTAAAGACGGCTCGGCTGCTTGTGCACTTACAGACGAGTTCAAGTGGACTCTCACAGCGACCTAAAATCTGCATTGTCTAAGCTTTGAAATCTCCAGATGCAAGAGCGCCCACCTAGCTCGGTGGGCGCTCTTACGCTAGGGCGGAGGCTCACCTAAAGGGGTTATAGGCAAGCCAACCAGAAACCAGACTCAGGTCGCAGTGGTTGGTGGGAGGGTCTGCGACCCGCACTTGGAAACGGTCTTGGTTTAATCCGCCCTATCCAGTGCCACCCAATGCGGAGCGGGGGGCACTCGATTGTGAGTGTGCGCGAGAGTTCATCGGGACAATTACAACCGGACACGGGGCGTAGTGGGCAACCTGAGAGCTGACTGACCCCACAACTGCGTTGGTAAATCCACGGTGTCCCTTGGAGCCAATTACCAGGAGTTGGGCACCCTTGGCAGCTGAGAACAGGGTCTTGGAAGTTGCCCCGCTTACTACCAACGTTTCAACCTCTACCTCGGGACTGTCTCCGAGAACGTCGAAGATGTCCAACTTGAGTTCTTCTTCTTCACCCGATTGCATACTGGCGATGGAGTCCTCAAAGAGGACCCCCGATGCGGTTACGGGAAAGTGCCATACCCTAATCGCAAGCAACTTGGCACCTCGGATTTTGGCCTCATTGGAGGCCCAGGCCAGGGCATCGAGGGAGCCAGGGGTTCCATCCACGCCAACAACTATGTAGTCTCGGTGGGCACTATCGACTATTAGGTCGGCGACTGAACCTATCGGGTCACTTCCGTGATCTACTTGAACCTCGCTAGTCTTGTCTGACTGGGCCTTCTTCATGACTGGCTCCTTTCCTCGATAACGACCTCTGAGAAAGATCCGGTGTGGTCAAAGTAATCGGCTTTAGTCCGGTGCGTTGGAACTATACGCCGTCCGGAGATTGCCGACGGGGAAATCTCGATAAAGAAGCCACGCTTGCCGGGGGCCCAAGGGGTTAGGGGTAGCTTTTTGGCCAGACCAAGACGATAGTCATCTTCAATTCTAGTGGCTGTGCCCTTTATAACAATTGACCACCCGGTGTGGAAGGTAACATCGAAGTGATCGACCTCAAAGGCACATGAGATATTAGCAGTCAGATGTGCCAGTTTTGTCCCGGGACCGGTCTGGAATATCACGTCGTGGCCAAGCCTGGCATAGTTGACCGGAAATATCTCTACGTGGTCATCCACAAAAAAGGCGACTCGACCGATTCCGACCATTGGAAGCCTTTCCAGGCACTCCTTTTTTGATATCGGCTCCAAACTCCTCGTGTCGGTGATCTCCCAGTGTGATTCATCTGGGATCTTGGTAAGTGATCCTGCCTTGACCATAGTTCTAGTATCGGATCCGGGGGCAAAGATTTCCAGGGCCAAAAGCCCTTATGTTGGTAGTTTCTTATTTGACCGGTCTGCCAAGGATTTCCCGAGACGCCCGTGCTACCGATTTCCAAGGCTCTTGGTTGAGAGATGGTAGGTCAACATCGACATAATGCCCAACCCCCGACCCAAGAAGCCGCCCAAGTTTAGGCGCATCGCCTGAAGCAGTGGAGTCGAAAAATAGCACCGATGGCCAGGCACGCTCGTGGTCAATTGGGTGACGAAACGGAGCCGTCCAGAAGTTCTCATGGCCCATCTCGGCCGAAGGGCGATATATGGGGTCGTCGTCTAAAAGGTCCTCAGAGGTGGGATCTCTAGAGACTTCTCCTTCGTGTTCGAGTGACTCCAATTTCGGACTACTAGAGAATCGATGCCGGCTCTCTTGGGTGATTAGGGGATGGGCAGGGTTGTCAAGGGCCGTCCCAACGCAGGATATCTGCCAGTGATTCAACTTCACCAAAATCGAGTGGAGATCTACAAATGAAACGTTATGTTGGTAGTCCTCCAAAGCCAGGTGCACGGGGGCCAGGCGAATTGGGTTGGACGCATGACTTGAAATCAACCGGCGCAAGAAAACTGAGGTGATTACGCGTGAGGCCGTACTTGCGCTCGACGTGTCTATGTAGAGTACCGGAGCAGACTCGCCCAGAAACTCTCCAATTCTAAGAACCCGTTTTTCGCGATCTTCCGGACCAGTCAGGCCAGAAAGAACCTTAAAAATGATTAGCCCTATCTCGTCTGCCCCGATTTGTGCAAAAAGAGCGATATCGCTTTGGGCACTTGCAATCTTAGATCCCAAGTGGGCCGATCCGCGATCCCCACTAGATTTCAGTTCATTTACTAGGTCGTTAACCGAAATAGTTACCACCCCGTTCGCGTCAAATAGTCTCGCCGGACTCATAGAGGTATATTGGCTATACAAAAGTAGCCCAGCAAGATATTCTGCGAACGAGAGATGATCCTGGTGGATTGAGGCTAGAAGGTCGAGATTACCTGGTGAGCCTCCTTGAGTCAGTTGGAACACACTTGACGTTATTAGGTCTAATGCAAGAGATATACACGACGAGCTATTTTGGGGTTGCTCAAATGGGGTCCACCGAACCTCAATCAGGTTGCCCTTGGAAGGGAAATGCATGGATTGGCCTGACGACGACCAGCTATAGATAGTCGAGCCCTGGGCCTGGATGATTTCAAAGAGCTCCCCGCCTAAGTTTTTAGAGTTACCCATGAGCACGGTTGGACCAAGGCGGGTTACGACACCTGGCTCCAGTGCCCGTTGGGTCATCTCTTCAACCGATGGACCCACAACCAACAGGTTCGTGCCTACTCGAATCGGGACCCTTAGGGCATCAATGCCCTCTGGGTGAACGAGGCCTGCATACTGGCTTGGATGAGGGTTGTGGATAGAACGCTCTAGGTAGCCACGTTCGTTGGTCCTTGCATACCTAAATATGCTGGCCTCATCGTGACTGTTGAGTTCGTCGACGGCCCGGGCTTCAATCTCGGAGGTCCTGGCGTGTATTACTGCCGATCCCCACCAGGCCAGGCCCGAGGCGATTGGATAGCAAAATCCACTCACCCCGGTCCACGAAAAGCTAAATCCCCGGGTTCCAGCCTCGGCGAGATGCTTGGTAAGACCAGCGGCTAGCATCCATGACGTGGCCCCAGCCAGGGTGATAAGTACGTGGGGGAGACCCGTTGGATATCCCTGGCGGGCCACCAGGATCCGGCGAACCAACCAAATGAGTGACCCGACCCCGATGGCAACCGGTGCAAGGATCTCCAGGTCGTGGTGGTTGTAGATCGAAGTGTGGGCTAGATCCCAGCTAGAGACCCCGATGGCCAAGAGGGCCAAGGTGAGTCCGGTAAGTGAGATCCCGTCTACCGGGAAGGCCCAGGCGCGAGCCGGGGCCCCGTGTGACCAGGTATGAATGGCTGATGTCTGGCTTCCAGAAAACGGGGGTGACCATAAGTACCGCAATGGAAGACTCTGGGCAGCCTTTCGGTGCAGGCTCCGAGATAACGGGCTCGTTACTATCGCCACCACGACCATAAACAAGACCGCGATACACACGTCGGCTCCGATGTGTGTGGTCCAAGAGAACGAGCAGTTGGCTCCTCCTCCAAGTCCGCAACGAAGCGAGTTGACTATGCGGGTCTCATTGGTCATATCGGGACCCTCCAAAGCACCCTGGTCCCACCACGGGGCTGATTGTGCACGACACAGGTTCCTCCAAGGCTCTCGGCCCGAGAACACATGTTCGCGATTCCCTTTCCCTTTGACGCACCACTTAGTGGCCCCCAAGAGGTAGTGGCAAAGGTTGGGTCTATTCCACGCCCGTTGTCAGTAATTTGGGCAATTAGTTCTCCACCTTCATAAGACAGTTCAACCGAGACCGAACTGGCTTTTGCGTGCCTGGCGACGTTGGACAGGGCCTCCCTCAGGGTAATGACGAGTTCATTTGTCACGACTTGAGGGATCGAGTGGTCCAGGGGTCCCATGAACTGGACCACAGGTTGGAATCCCAGACTTCTAGAGGCTTCCTCGCACAGGTCTAGGACTCTGATACGAGGTCCGGCATCTGAGTGATCCTGGTTCTGGCCGGACTCTAACGAGAAAATTGCGGTCCGGATCAGTCGTATTGTCTCATCCAGTCCATCTATTGACTCTTCGATACGAGCCTTGCTGGTTTCATCTTGGACCAACTTTAGGGTTGACTGAAGTGAGAGCCCCGTGGCAAAGATTCTCTGAATGGCCGTGTCATGAAGATCTCTCGCGATTCTCTCGCGGTCCTCGATCACGGTTAGCTCCGAAACCCGTTCGTGAAGAAAGTAGTTCTCGATCGTGATTGCAGCCGCTAAAGATAGCGACACGATCATGTCTTGGTCTTGGCTGGTAAACTCGGGTCCATCAATCTTATCGGTAAGATACAGGTTCCCGTACACGGTGCCCCGAATAGTAATCGGGACTCCCAAAAACGACTTCATCTCAGGATGGCCCGGAGGAAATCCAACGGAAGACTCATGGGAGGAGATGTCTGCAAGTAAGATCGGTTCGGGATTGGTTATGAGCAATCCAAGCACCCCGGCCCCTTTGGGGAACTCTCCAATGGCCTTGATCTGGGACTTAGATAGCCCGGTAGTTACAAACTTCACCAGCCCGGTCCCTTGACGATTTAGTACCCCAAGGGCCCCATATCGGGCGCCAACCAGGCGAGTAGCCTGGACTACAAATTTGTCAAGGATCACGTCTAGGTCAAGCCCAGCACTTATTGACAGGGCTGCATCGAGAAGTGACTTGAGCTTCTCGGGGTCGTTTATATTTTGATAGGGCACTCAACCTAGATGCTAGGGCCGGGAGGTATTTGGTTCAAGATTTCCACCAGACCGGGATATGTGAAAGTATTTGACCGTGACCTTATCAGTTTTCCTGGTAGACGACCACGAGGTAGTTCGCCAAGGGCTTCGTCACCTCCTGGAGGCCGAGAGTGATATCTCAGTGGTCGGTGAGGCGGCCACGGCTGGAGAAACTCTCCCGAGAATAGGGGCCACCAAGCCGGACGTGGCCGTCTTGGACGTCCGCCTCCCCGACGGCGATGGGGTAAGTCTTTGCCGAGATATCAGGTCCCAGTACCCTGAGATCAAGTGCTTGATGCTTACGTCTTACTCAGACGACGAGGCCATGGTGGCATCGGTCATAGCCGGGGCCTCCGGATATATCTTGAAGGACGTGAAGGGTAACGATCTAGTTGAGTCAATTCGGAAGGTATCGGCTGGACAGTCTCTGGTTGACCTAGCGGCAGCAGAGAAGGTTTTGGAGTTTATTCGAGAGACCGACAGGCCAAAGCGAGATACCGATGATGGGCTAACCCCACAAGAGAATAAGATCTTGGACTTGATTGCCAAGGGATACACGAACAAGCAGATCGGCTCTGAGTTGTTCCTGGCAGAAAAGACCGTCAAAAACTACGTATCGAACATGTTAACAAAACTGGGCATGTCGCGACGGACTGAAGCTGCAGTGTACGCAGTTGAGCGAAACAGGCGCAATCAACCTGAATAGGGTCCGTTATAAATTTTTGGCCTGGCCGAGTTAGGGAGCAACGCAAAAGGACCCCAGAGGGTTCTCTTGGGGTCCTTTTGGTAGTTTATTTTTTATCTATTTTGCTAGATCTCAGCGGTCTCTGGAGTTTTCTTGGCGTGTACAAATCCCATGAGGACCAAGATCAACATCAATGCCGCCAAGATGTAAGCCGAAACTCCGGCCCACAGGGCAATAGTTCCGAACATCCCGAACGCATATGCCTCAAGGAGAAGTCCCCTCAAAGTGGTACCCTGAAATACTGTCGTGACTAGTCCCTGAAGTTTTGCATTCTTCGGGTTTGCCCGGGCAGCCGAGCTAACTGCCGAGTACACCCCGTGATAGGGCATCTCCGTGAGATGAACCGCAATAAAGTGGTCCGCGTAAGCCTCTGCCTGTTGGCCGGTTAGAACCTGCTGGCCTGCGTACTTGAGCAGGTATGGCTTCATGGATGGGGTTACCTCGGTACC
>DAIDHF010000043.1:8395-23264 GCA_027452005.1 Acidimicrobiales bacterium | reverse complement strand
AATTGCGCTCCCCTAAATAAAGTTGTGCAATAGTTGATTTTAGAAGTCCCTGTGGATGACCGATGTAACCTACACGGAACCGACAAGTCAGGATTTCGCTCGAATCCTCGCTTCGGCGAAGGAGGGCTCCCAGGATGCTTTTGGCATCTTATATAGCTCCCTGCACGCGCGTATACTGGCCTTTTGCCGGGTCCACGTAGGCCAGGATGCTCCCGATTGCGCAAGTGAGACCTGGATATCAATAGCTAAGAGCATCTCGAACTTTCAAGGCACCGAGTCTGACTTCCGGAGCTGGGCCATCACAATTGCCCACCGTAGGTGCGTGGACTGGATAAGGCGCTCGCCCTCTTACGAGATTGACCGGCTGGATTTGGACAGCTTTGAAGATCTGGGAATTGGCTCGGATCCCCAGAGGATCGTCGAGTCTGAATTTGCGGCAACTGATTTACTTGCCAAAATAGCAAAGGTCCTACCCGATGACCAGCGTGACGTGGTCTATCTGAGAGTTGTGGCTGGGCTCGACTCCCAGGAAACGGCCGAGGTGTTGGGTAAGAGATCCGGAGCCGTCCGCATGCTCTTGCACCGGGCCCTCAAGACCCTAGCGGTAAGTTCCGCGGAATTCTTAGAAATTTCCTCTGAGGATGCGTGACATGGACGACCTGTTCAGCGATGAATTAGATGAGATGGCAATAGTGCAAGGAAACGGAAGGTTTGGAGCAGACAAAGATCTCGTAGAAAAGCTCGTTTCTGGCCAGCTAGACCCTGCTGAGGCACCCCAAGGCTTAGGCCACCTGGCTGCCCTGTTTGGTGAAGTCAGACAGGAGACTGAACACGTGGGCGTCACCCCGAATCAGTCCTTTCTTGCACAACTTTCCTCTCACGCCATTGGAGGCGGGGTTACCCAGACAGCTGGCCCCTCAAACATAAAGGAGAAAAGAGTGCTAGGAAAGATAGTTAGCTTCAAGATCGGAGTCGCCGCGGCCAGTGCGGTACTAGGGGCCGGAACCGCTGCTGCGGCCGCAACTGGGAATTTGCCTGCCCCCCTCCAAAAGACAGTTTCGCATCTACTGTCGACGGTAGGCGTGTCGGTTCCAAGTCCAGCCCCGTCGTCCTCGTCGGTCAGTTCAGGTGGGGTGACTACCACGACTACGCCAACAACCTCATCAACTACCCCAAATCCGGGCTCTGGAACGCAAACAACTGGCAACTCAAAGGGCTCTCCGCCAAGTAGTGTCCCGGCACCCATACCGGTATCTCCGGGTTCAGGCACTGCAACCGTTGGAACCTTTGGAGGACCTCCTCAGACGCCTCCTGGAGAGCAAGAGTCTTCTAACCCACCAGAGACTCAGTCAGGGGACTCGGGTTCATCGGGGGGAGATCACTCAGGAAGTTCAAGTTCAGGTGATTCAGGTAGCTCGTCTTCCGGTGATTCAGGTAGCTCGTCTTCCGGTGATTCAGGTAGCTCTGGAAGTAATTCGTCAAGTTCAGGTGGCGGGGACCATAAAGGTGGCGGTGGAGACGGCACCAGCTCATCTTCTTCCCCGGCTAGTTCCGGAACCAGCCAGTCTGGTTCCGGAACTTCCTCCTCGACATCGGGCTCGACAGGATCTACTTCTACAACCACGGGATCTTCCGACAATGGAAACTAGGGACTCCCACGTCAACGAGAGCATGTCCACTAACTTTGGCGCTGGGACTGTGAGTAAGCAGATTGCTGACATGTGTGACACCCTTCGTGCCCTCGGGGAGTACAGGTGGGCAAGGAGGCTGGATGATTCCTACTTCTGTGGAATAGGCATGGATGCACTCCGGACAACACTCGGGCTACTCAGTGAGATGCGCTGGACCGAGGTTGTTACTGAGCGCCCTGAACTAGTTGACCAGGTAGTGCGAACACAGTCGGTACTAGAGATGGCGGTTGGTCTGGTAGATCCACCTTCCACACCTTCGGTTCCTACGCATGTCCTCCACGGCCTCCTAGACCAACTTCATCGGCAGGGCTGATACGTAGGAATTCAAGAACTCGGGGCAAATCCAATGACTGGATACGGCGGAGGATTTGCCCCGAGGGAACCGACAAAAGGGGCGTCACCAAAAGCAAACACTCCTCCGTCGGATGCAACCATCCAGTATCCTTTGGCATCCGAGGTCGTTACAATTCCGTTTATCGCCTTAGCTAGGGGTTTCCCTCCCATAGACCCATAGAACCCAGCGTCTCCATAGGCAAATACTCCACCATCACCTGCAACAAACAAGTAACCCTTCCCGTCATAGCTAGAGGACATGGCCACTGCTGGCTCATCTAGATGGATTGAACCAGTCGAACCATAGAACCCGGCGTCACCATAGGCAAATACACCCCCATCTCCACCGAGTAACCAGTAGCCTTGCCCGTCTGGAGTCGAAGCCATCGAGACAATTGGTTTTGAAAGATTGACCGAAGACTGAGCGGGAGATCCGAAGTAACCTGCGTCTCCTCCCGTAAGAACTTGGCCGTTTTGAGTGGCAATCCAAAAACCTTTACCGTCTGGAGTTGCAATAATGACCACAGGAGCAGATAGACCGAACTTTTCCGGTGACACGCTGTAAGTTCCAGCCGTTCCAAATGCGTCGACTTCTCCTTTGTTAGATAAGATCCAATATCCGTTTCCGCCACCTACAACACCCAGAGACACGAACGTACCTCCAGAAGCACTCCCGAGATTCTGCGCTGTGCCAAATGAGAACACTTGACCAGCAGAGTCAAGCATAAGATACCCACCTACCTGGTTTGTCGGAGGGGGGTTGCCAGCGCTGCCAGTCGTAAGCGAGTACGTGTTCGAGCCGCCAACCCCTACACAACTCGTTCCACCCGGACAACTGACCGATATTATGTTTACTGTAGATTGTGGGCTTTCACCGACAGTCCAGGTTTGGCTTTGCCCGAGAACAATGCTTGGGGTGTCTCCAGCTCCCACAGCGGTACAAGTCGTAATAGACGAACAGCTTATTGACATGATCCTGGCTATCGACGATGGAGTGGAGTTATCAGTCCAGGTAACGCCTGAGTCGATTGAAGACAAGATAGTCGATACTCCAGACACTGCCTGACCTCCCGCCCAGCAGTCTCCCGAGTCGGCAATACAAAATACCGAGTCAAGACTTTCAGAGCTGGCTTGAACGGGAACACTACTAAAGCTCAATCCAGCATTATTTGACAAAAATACTGCGCCGGTCTGTTGTGTACTCGATCCCGAGTCCCCCACGGCTACACAAACGGTCGATGACGAACACGAAACCGAGAAAAGATCAAAAACGGTATTGTTTATTGAAGATTGAGTCCAGCTAGAACCCCCGTTAGAGCTATAGTAGGCCACACCGGTCACCATACCTCCAGTTTGCTGGTCTCCAACAGCCACACACTGACTTATCGACCAACATGACACGCTATCGAGAGCGATTGTCGAAGACAAAACCCCTGTGGCTTCCTGAAAGGTCTGGCCTGAGTCACTTGAGTAGATCGCGACACCTGAGTTCGCGCTATCACCAACGCCTACACAGGTGGAGCCCATACAACTTATCCCGTAAAGGTCTTCAACGGACGAAGGGATTGTAACGGATGTCCAGGACTGCCCCTGGTTGGCTGAGGCTAAAACCAAACCCCCGGCAGTTGTGTCACCCACGGCCACGCAGGAATTCTGCGAGACACAAGAAATTCCCAAAAGTTGCTGGACTTCATCTGATGGTGCCGAACCAGTCCAAGACAAACCGGAGTCCACCGACTCGATGACCATATAGGTACCTGACCCCGTTGCAAAGCACTCAGTCGACGATTGGCAGTAAGTCCCAACTACTGATGATACACCGGTTGGTGCCGGGGCAAGTACCCAAGATGACCCCCCATCTTGAGTTGACAAAACCCCTGTAGCTAAACTCGTATCACCACCCGCTATGCAACTCGTGGACGTTACACACGAGATCGAGTAAAGATCTTGGACTTGACCGGGAATGTTCTCTTGCTCCCACGTGCTGGCTCCATCAGAAGTGACAAGTATCACAGGATTCCCCTGTGTAGTCTCCCCAGTTGAATAACAGATGACTGAGTTCGGGCACGTCACCGATTGAAAAAACCAGAGGGATGTAGGAGTAGTCTTCGGTGTCCAACTCGCGCCTGCGTTACTAGATTCAAGTATGGTACCCCCGGATTTGCCCATCCCGTCACCAACTGCAACGCATGAAGTTGGGGTCATACACGACACACTCTGAAGATCACTTACGCTTTGTGAGATGCTTCCGAGTTGAAAGGAGTTTCCGAAATTCGTTGTGTAGAAGGTAACTGCCTGGTCAGTAGAATCTCCAACACCTATGCAACTAGTACTAGAAACGCAGTCAATTGAGTTTACCGATTCGACTCCAGAAGGTGCCACAACTTCGTTCCAGGTAGCTCCCGCGTTAGTCGTTGTAATAATTGCAGCTCCTGCCGCCCCGGTCCCTCCTGCCATGCAGTTCTCCGGTCCGTAACACGAGATGGTATTGAGGACTCCGACATTCGGTAGTTGCGGTAGCTCGGTCCAAGATTGCCCGCCATTGTTGGTCTGTTCGACTTCGCCAGGGGTCCCTACCCCAAAACATGCCTGAGACGAGACACAACTCAGCGAGATAATCGAGGTGGCCTGGGTTGACGCAACGGACGACGTACCCACGAACGCTTGGGTAACCCCAGCAGGGGCCTGTCCGGAACCTTGGGCAAGTCCAGAAAAAACACCCAGGGACTCCTTGGGGCTGTAGTACGTATCGGGGTTTGACTCGTAGAGTCCTGTCGCAACACCAGAGTTGTGTAGTCCGTGTAGCGCCCCTCCTACTTCCATGTCTGTCGTGTTGGGATCAATCAAGAACGTCCAGTCAATTCCAACGACATTGGAATCACCTTCTAGAGAAGTTAATGTCTGATACAGGTATCTTGCCTGCCCAAGTTGACCACCTTTAAAGTTACCCCCCAACTCGTTCTCATACTCTGGGAGATTTTGAATTTGAGGAATACTTGCGTAACCCGATTCAGATACCCAAATTGGAACCTGCTTACCACCATTGCAAGCTTGGAGGGCGAGTTCAGAGTTGTCAACCATTTTCACTGACCACAACGGACCGTGGTCACCAACGTGAATGTCTAGTACGTCAACACTCTTGCAGTAGGCCACCGAGCTGAACATAGTTTCTTCCATGATTCCCCCGTTGTCAACGAGTGAATTGGCACCCACCGATTCATACGGTCGTTGAATTGTCCGGTCTTGAGGTGATCCGAGTTCTTCACCCCCGTTCATTACAGAGATTGAGTAATTGGTCGAATTTTGGCTGTTGAACTGAGAGACAGCCTGGTGTGCAGATGAATAAACTACCTGTTGAAAGTGGGCATAGTCGACTCCCCACTGAATGGCTCCCCCATTTGCTGGATCAATCCAGTTCATTGGATAATTCTGGGGCTCGTTCCTTGGGATTAATCCCTCTAGTTGAGTAATCTCTGGAACTTGTGGACTTGAGCTAGCAATTGGAGTCTCCAAGAGATGGTTGACCAGTCCAGCGGGGCCACCCACCCAGGTACTCACCGACGAGCACCACGTCGACGGCGAACTCGCAGTCCAGTTATAACAGTCACTTGGAACTGAATTTGAGTTACCCCCATACGCGTCCCATGTTGGCTCGTTGCCCATCTCTAGTAAGATCTTCAAGTGATCGGTGTATAGTGTTGCCAGAGCTGAGTCGAAACTTGTCCAGGAGACTGGTCCAGATTGACTGGGTTGCAAGGCCGACCAGCCCCCTCCCAACGACAAACGAAGAACGCTTGCATGAGCGCTTTGGGCCTCTAAGGCAACCTTGCCCAGGTTCTGGCTTCCAATATCGGTATCGAATTGATTGACATCTAGGCCTAGCTCGATTGGAGAGACCTGGTGAATTAGGTGGGTCTTGGAGGCCAAATGTAGTGTTCCACCAGCCACACTGTGCACTGGTAACAGGGAAGAAATCCCTCCGAGTAGTGCCACCAGACTTACTACTAAAAGGGCTCTTTTCATTGAGACTCTTCCACCGTGACTGCCTCGTTTCTCACTAGTTCTAGCTAAGCCATTGAAGTATAGCAACTATAGTTCAGATCGTCTATACTGTGTTTTGATGATTTCAGAAGAGGCAGTAGCTGAATCAAATTGGCGCGTACGGGCTGCTAATACAAAAAAAACCCGGACCCTTAACAAGATACTGCTCTCCGCCCAAAAGCTGTTTGAGTCTTGCGACTATGACGAGGTCTCCATTGAGAAGATAGCGGCCGGGGCAGCGGTTGGACCAGCTACAATCTACCAACGATTCGCGACAAAAGGTGCTCTGGCAGCCGCAGTGCTCGCCAAGTCGATCTCTGGCTACGACGATCTTGTCGAACAAGATATCAACAGCATAGGGGTTCTAGGAGCTCTGCATGCACATCTCGAGCGTCTTGCAAACCTGGTCAAGAACAACTACAAGCTCGCCCGGGCAGTATTTATTGCAAACTCATTTACCGAGGGACCCCCAACAAGCCCTCACGACCCCAGATTATTGCTCCCACTTCCCCGGCACGTTGCCCAGATACTTGATCGTGGAGTTCAACAAGGTCTGCTTCATGTTCCCACTACCCCTAATGATACAGCTGGCTCAATTGTTAGTGCCCTCATGGTACGGATCGTTGCCAGAGATGAAACAGCAAAGCAGAGCAGTGACTTTATTTTCAGTCTCATCACGACAGGACTACTAGTTGAAAAGGATTTGATTCATTTCTAGAATACCGAGAATGAGATTAAAAACGAAGGTTGGTTTGATCCCAATACCTTTACTTGTTGCTTCACTGGTCATCGTATCAAGTTGCACATCTAATGGTACGGGAAGTGGACAGACCACTTCATCGACAACAACTCCGCCATCTTCACCGTCAAGCACAACCACCCAGACACCTGCAGTGCCTTCAGGATTTACAACGTCAGGTAATCAAATCCTCTCGGCAGCTGGCTCCCCATTTATCGCCAGGGGTCTTGAAGTATACGACCTATCTAACTCGAACTGGCAAAACAACCTGGCTCAAGATGCAAAAGTTGGAAATCTAACCAATCAGGAATTTGAGGCAGCCCATTCATTTTGGAATGCCAACATAATTAGGATTCAACTTGCCCAAGACAATCTCATGGCTCCCAATGGCTCACAGTATCTCACCGAAATCCAAGGCCTTGTAAGTATGGCTAACAACAACGGACTTGCGGTTATCTTGTCGGACCAAACCGAGGAGACAAGCAACGAGCCAGCCCCCACCCAGGAGTCAGTTCAATTCTGGCAGCAGATTGCCAGTTCGTTTTCAAAGAACCCGAGTGTAATATTTGACTTATTCAACGAGTGGAGAGTGCCAACAACAGATTTAGGAAGTGAACAGCTTACCTGGCAACTCTGGAAAAACGGAGGTACTGATCCGGGAACCTCTAAGACCTATGTTGGGATGCAACAGCTCGCAAATACAGTACGAGGGACCGGATCAACCAATCTCATCTTGGCACAGGGGATCGGAGCTGGGGGTGTCCTCGACCAGGTTCTGTCCTACCAACTTGCTGGTTCGAACATTGCCTATGGCGTACACCCATACTTCAATCAATCCGAGGCCACTAACCCAACACAGATCTGGGATGATCGCTTTGGTCTAGCCTCCCAGAAAGTCCCGGTCATGGCTGACGAGTGGGGCGAGTATCAGTCGTCAAAGGCTGAGTGCTTTCCAGGTGCTCCCCAACTTGTCCCTCAGCTATTGAGTTATTTGGCCTCCCATAAGATCGGCCTGGTTGGGTGGGCACTGTTCCCAGGAATCTTGATACGCGGGTGGTCCTGGACCACTCCAACCCAGTTCGATCAGACCACCTACACGTGTGGAAACTCAATCCCGTTCCCGAATATGTCTCCTGAGGCCCAGGGAGCCGGAGGAGCCCTTCAGGCCTACTTTACCTCGGGTTCTACTAGATGAGAGTTCGTCTCTAACAGGTCCAAGATGGTTGTAGCAATCTTCCTGGCCGAGTCGGCCGATAGCTCAAGGGCAACCCGTCCCTGGGGACCACTTGTGAGATCTAGAAAGTCGATATTCAGGCTGTGGGTCGATGGAGCATGAACGGGATGATCAAAGTATATCGAGGCCTGGGTCGCCTTGATCCAGCCTTTTGGCCCCTTGGCACTAGCCTGAACGTCTATCAGGTTGGTTTGATAAGTACACACGGTGTCTCCTAGGCCAGATTTCTGGCAAAAAAGTCAAAGATCTTAGCCCAGCCGTCTTTGGCAGCTTCAGGTCGGAAGCTAGGCCGATCGGTTGCAAAAAAAGCATGACCAGCCCCGTCATACATGTGAAACTCATACACCTTGTCGTTTTCTTTCAGGGCCTGTTCAAGTTCACTGACCTGTTCTGGAGTTGGATACTGATCTTCCCGCCCAAAGAGACCCAACAAGGGACAGCTTAGGTTGGGAGTCATGTGGACGACAGGCCCAATCTTGAGGGGCATTCCCTCAGGTGGAGTCCCCACGACAAAGGCCCCATAACAGTCAACCGCTGCGTCAAGTTTTAGAGAGCAGGCCGCCAAAAACGACTGACGACCCCCTGAGCAGTAGCCGATTGTGGCGACCTTCTGGTTGGAGATCCCGAGCCCGGTGACGTAGTCAATTGCCCCCTTTACGTCTCCGACCAGTCGCTCGTCTGGTACTCCACCAAGGGCACGCACAGTCGCCGCGGCATCATCAGGGTCTGCCCCTGGAGCCTCGCGAGAGTAAAGGTTCGGACAGATTGCAATATAGCCCTCACTGGCAAACCTGCGCACGATCTCCTTGGTCGGACGATCGTACCCGGGCATGTGGTGAATTACAACAACCGCCCCAACAGATGAAACGTCTGAGGGCGTGGCGAGATATGCCTCTAGTTCATCTCGGTTGTGCCCTGCTATTGAAACTGTCTGTGCAACTAGTGAATCAAGCATCCTTAGATCCTAGCGGGGGTCCGTGAAACTTTCTCGGCAGACAATCTCACGACAAGACCCGTCTCGCAAAGTTTCTCAGGCCCAGTGCCATAAATATCACCCCGAACCCGGCCACTACTGGATAGATGATATACAGGTGCATGTGGGTTGTCGTGGTCAGAGCCGCTCTCATCCCCTCGGAAACATATATGAGTGGGTTGATAAGTACCAGGGTTTGAAGCCAGTGGAAGCTCCCGATCTCAACGGGCGCAAGGCGGGTCCATTGGTAGTAGGTCCCGCCCAGGAACACCAGCGGGAGAACAATAAACCCGAACATTAGCCCGATATTGCGCGGCTCAAAGGAGGTACCCAGTAGTAGTCCCAAAGAGGTCATCGCTACACAGGTCAACGGGATCAAGGTAACCACGATCCACCAATGGAAGGACAAGTTAGCCTGTACCCCCCTGGCGTGGACAACCGAGGCAATCGGGAAAACTATCACGGCCGAGATCAACCCCTGAGCTGCCCCGGATAAGACCCGGGCCACGGCGACCAACCAGATCGGGCAAGGGGCCCCAACCCGGTCTTCGATTTCTCGAGTAAACCCGAACTCTTGGGAGAGTTGCACTGCCACCGACTGGATACCCTGGAACATGATTGAAATGGCAACGACGCCGGGAACCAAGACGGTTGCAAAGGCTGACTCACCCCCGGTCGCTCCCCGGGACCCTCCTCCTACTCCCTGGCCGATCTTGGGAAACACGTACAAGAACACGAACACCAACAAGAGGGGCTGCATGAGCGTTCGTCCCACGAACTCTCCAAAATTCTTCTTCAGGACCAACAGGTCACGCCGGACTAACGCCCCGAGGGCGGTCCAACTCGAAGCCAGCGTCGTTCTGGTCGGAACCTGGGCAATGGCCATCAGTCGCGTAAATCCTTTCCCGTGAGATTTATAAACACGGTCTCAAGTGTGGCCTCTTTGAGCCCAATGTCTAGCACGCTATAGCCACCTGCCTCCGCCTTTGATATAACCTTCGGGAGCAACTTCTCAGGACTTGCAACGTGAGCCTCAAGGCCACCTTGAATCTCCCGACAGTTGGTCACCCCGTCGATCTCTCGCTCGAGAAGATCGGCAAAACCCTTCTTTTCACCGTCTAATCTAACGGTCAGCACGGCACTGGCACCAAGGGACTTCTTGAGGTTTTCTGGGCTGTCAAGTGCCAGAATCTTGCCATGGTCCATGATTGCAACCCGGTTACATAGCTGGTCAGCCTCTTCCATGTAGTGGGTAGTCAACAAGATCGTCTGACCCTTTGAATTTAGGTCTTCAAGGATCTCCCATAGGGCCAGCCTGCTTTGTGGATCGAGCCCAGCAGTGGGCTCGTCCAAGAACAAAACGGCCGGAGAATGAAAAATTGCCCGAGCCACCATTAGCCTCTGGGCCATACCCCCGGACAAGGCAAATACAGACTTGTCACCCCAGTTGGCCAGGTGAAACTTCTCCAAGAGTTCGTCTGAAATCTGTCTTGACTTTCGAGTACCAAGTCCAAAGAGTAGACCATGATAGTACAGGTTTTCCCTGACCGTTAGGGATCGATCTAGAGTATTTTGTTGCGATACAACTCCTATAAGTTGCTTTACCAGGCTTGGGTGTCTGATAACATCGACCGACCCAACAATTGCCTGGCCAGAACTCGGAACTACCCTTGTGGTAAGCATTCCAGCCGTGGTCGTCTTGCCGGCTCCATTGGGACCGAGGAGTCCAAAGATCTCCCCGGGCAAGACCTCTAGGCACAACCGGTCTACAGCTGGTACATCCATCTCCGGATAGGTTTTAGAGAGGTCCACGGTCTTTATGATATGGCCATCACTTGTGGCTAAGCTGGCTGGCGTTCCCATCAAAACACCCCGAGGGGACTGACGCCTTTAGCGGTCAGCGGAGTAGCGGTCCGGGGCTTAGTACCGAAGATGTTATGTCCTGTCACACTGGTCAGGTATGACTTTTGGTGAGACGGTATTGGCCCTTCGGGCGGCCTTGGGGCACTGCCGAAACTAGTCTGGGGTTGGATTGTAATGAAGCTGTTGGCTTCAGCCGCTAGAGAAGTCACGTAATTGACCATCATAGTCTCCATTGTAGATGGAGACCTAAATGAATATAGCCATCGGCCTATCGGGCTAGTATCGAGCCGTGACCGATATTTTACTTCAACTACAATGAGCTTAGAAGAAATTCCAATTCACTCTCGCCAGATGAGCTTTGACGCGTTCGATCTAGGCAATCAGATCGAGGTTCGGGCTACCCTAAATGACAGTCGGCCTTGGGCTAAAAACACAAACGCTGTCGAAGTAGTCCACTACATGACACTGAATGTGAAAGTCATGAAAAAGACATTGGAAATCGTTTCGGCTGGGGCATCACTAGAAAGCTTTCCTCATTTTGAGTGCCCGTCGATCGCTCCGAGCTTTGAGCAACTCGTTGGACTCAATGTGGGTCGGGGATATACCAGACAGGTCCAGAGTCTCTTTGGGAGACAACTTGGGTGCACGCATCTGGAGATGTTGGCTCGGGCATTAGGGCCGGTTGTCATACAGGCGGTTACCTCACAGATGGCCTACGAGATCGCCCATGGAAAACGCCAAGACCTGATTGGCGACCAGTCAATTGAGGCCCCCTGGTCGATAAATACCTGCCACGTATGGGCAGAGGATGGGGTTGCAATTCGTAAACTCCGAGCCGGTTGGAGGCCAGGGACTGGACCTTATCCCACCCCGGAACTGAAGGAAATCGAGAATCTTACGCAGCCCGGCTAGTGCCTGACCGCAACCAACCCTCGCCCGGTGATCAAGGGGAGGTCTAATGAGGTGATCAATCCACTCCGAGCCGCCACGACGGCCTCAACGGCATTGACCAGTCTCATTGCCGTGGCCTTGAGCCCGGCTGTATTATGGTCCCCGTCTCGCCCTACTAGTTGAAGGTCAAAGACGTAGTTGGGCTCGCCGGTGATGACTACCCGGTAGCAACCCTGGCCCGAGGGCTGAGGCCAGTGAGGTGCAATCGAGTCATCGAGACGGGTTACATGCTCTAACACAATGGGCCTTTTAGACCCGACAACCGCCTGAAGCTCAAAGCGCAACCCGGCAACGGTTCCAGCGGGAACGACTCCGGCGTCAACCTCAATGGCCGTGTTCGTGGTGACACGTTCGTAAGACTCGACAATGGAGTCAACGGTGAGTCCGAGTCCTCGGGCGAGTTGGCCGATAACACTCCCCCAGGCCATGGCTAGGACACCTGGTTGCAAGAGCATCGGAATCTCACTCTCGGGTTTACCAAAGCCCATGATGTCGAACAACACCGAGGGTTGGTTATAGGTAGAGTAGTTCAAGATCTCCATGCACCGGATCTCGTCAATCTCTTCACAGATACCCGTGAGAACTAGTGGCATCCAGTCGTTTGCAAATCCCGGGTCGATCCCGTTGACCCAGATTGACGACCCACCTCTCCCGGCAGCCTCGACAATAGGACTATATAGGGACTCATCGACAATTCCGTAGGGATACTGGAGGAACACGGGACCCGAGGAGACCACGTTGATACCCCGACCCAGTATATCGGCCAGATCCCCTAAGGCCTCACCCAGCCGGTTGTCGGCCATGGCACAGTGGATAATACAGTCAGGTCTCGCGTTGAATATCTCGTGTCGATCTAATGTGGCCTTGACCCCGGTATCTAGGTCTAACCCGGCTAACTCTCCGGCATCCACCCCGGCCTTGCCAGGAGTGGAAACCAATACCCCGACCAACTCCAAGTCCCCTCTTGCAAGGACACCAGCCAGAGCGTTCTTGCCCACGTTGCCGGTCCCCCATATCGCTACTCGCATCTGGCTCCTTTCAGGCATAACACTTCATTACCCGGACCAAATGATCTCCAAGAATTGGGCCTACCATCTCTCATAGATCTTCAAGGCCCAAATCAAGGTTTGGTGCCTCGAGGCCACCGTCGATCTCCAAGACCTTGCCCGTAATGTAGCCCCCGGCGGCCGACGCGAGATACAGGGCCCCAATGGCCACCTCGTCTGGTTGCCCGATCCTCTTGAGCGGGGTGGCCTCTTCCATGGCCCCCTTCATGTGGTCATCTGCCATGACAATGTCCAGGGCCGAGGTCGCAACCGAGCCAACCGCAATTGCGTTGACCCGAATCTTTGGGGCAAGATCTCTTGCAGCTAACTTGGTGTAGTGTGCCAAAGCGGCCTTGGCGGTTCCGTACCCCAGATATCCTCGTCCTGAAACCCGGCCCATTACGGAAGAGATGTTGACTATCGCCCCTCCACCACTTTCCAGCATTACCGGAACACAGGCCCGGTTGAGAGCGTGCGCGCTGGCCACGTTAAAGTGAAAGGCCTCCTCTAGATACCGTGGAGAGGTGTCCAGGAAAGATCTCGGAAGTGCACCCCCGGCGTTGTTTATCAAGATGTCGATTTGGCCATGGTTTTCTAGGGCAACCTGGGCAAGTTGCTTGACCTGGTCGAAGTCTGACACGTCGCAAGGAACCGCGGTAACCGCGCTCCCTCCCGGGTCAATCTCGCGGGCCAGGGCCTCTAGGTCACCATGAGTTCGAGCCGCCACTACCAATCTTGCCCCGGCGTGAAAGAAAACCCGGGCACAACTAGCCCCGATACCCCGGCTGGCCCCGGTAATGATACACACCTTGGACTCTAGAGAGAACCACGAGGAAATTGGGTCGTGGTTTTTTACCGGATCTAGTGCTCCCACCATTTTGCCACTATAGCCGTTTTGAAACCTGTTTCAAAACTGTCCGATGAGGCGGAGTTCAGGTAGGTTTTGCACATGTCCACCAGGTGCCTGGTAAGCATTGCCCGAAGATCTCCCCGTGTCGGCTAGTCCCGACGAGTTGCTCCCCCCGCCGGGGGCCGATTTAGCCAAGGTTGACCCCGGCCGGGGACAACTTCGGATAGGTATCTTGGGTGCGGCCAGAATTGCCCCGATGGCCTTGGTTCGACCAGCGCGCTCAATTCCTGGGGTAGCCGTCACCCACGTCTCGGCTCGCGACCCAAAAAAAGCTGCCCGCTTTGCGAGTAAGTATGCAATTGCCAACGTGGTCGAGTCCTACGACGAACTGGTGAACTGCCCGGACATCGATGCGCTGTACATCCCTCTACCCAACAGCCTTCACGGGAGCTGGACTATCCGGGCAATTGAGGCCGGCAAGCACGTCCTGTGTGAAAAGCCCTTTACGTCAAACGCTCAAGAAGCCCGCGAGGTGGCCGAGGTGGCATCCGGGTCTAACCTCGTGGTCCTAGAGGCCTTTCATTACTACTTCCACCCGTTTTTTGGCGAGATTTTACGGGTGGTGAACTCTGGTGAGCTAGGGGAACTGCGTCACGTGGAGACCTCCTTTTGCGTACCCTATGTCAAGCCCGATCAGGTCAGGTACTCCTATGAGCTTTCTGGAGGTGCCTTGATGGATGTGGGTTGCTATGGGGTCCACCAGCTCAGGTCCATAGTCGGTCATCAACCCAAGGTAGTAGCCGCCCGGGCCAAGACCGTGTCAGAGAAGGTAGACCGTTACGCCCGGGCCGAGTTGTCCCTGAATAACGGGGGGACCGCACGGATTACCTGTTCGCTATTGTCCGCCCGGCTACTTGGTTCCTCGGCCCTGGTGGTCGGGACCAAGGCGATCTTGAGAGCTACCAATCTTATCGGGCCCCAGTACTTCAACTGGTTATCGATTGAGACCCAGAAATCCAAGAAAAGGTACTCGGTACCAGGCAAGCCAACCTACCACTATCAACTCGTTGAATTTGCCCGTCGGGCTAGTCAGCGTGACATAGTCCACCTCGATCTGACAGACTCCATTGAGAACATGGACCTCGTTG